>DATBCR010000153.1:0-2597 GCA_036270375.1 Pseudonocardiaceae bacterium
CGATAACAATCGGAAGGAAATCGATGCATCTCCCTGGAAGGCCTGCCCCGGTGCGCGCCAGAATCTGGCTGCTCACCGGGGTCCTTTCTATAGCCACCGCGGTATTTGGCCTACCGGCTGCCGCGCTGGCCAGCGGCCCCATCACGACTAGCAGCCCTCTCACGACAAGTAGCCCGCTGCGCGCCGCCGCTACTCCGGCCAGCGCCGGCTCGGCGAAGGGCACAAGCAAGACCGGTTCGGCCGGCAAGCCGAGTGTGCAGCACGTATGCGGTACCGCGAAGAAGGGCGAGGCGGCGTGCCTCGCGCTGCGGCGCACCGATTTCGTCCCCACGCGCGGCCTGCTGTCGGCTGCCACGACGCCCGCCGGCTACGGCCCGAGCGACCTGCTCAGCGCCTACAACCTGCCGGCCGACGGCGGCGCCGGCGCGACAGTGGCCATCGTGGACGCCTTCGACGACCCGAACGCCGAATCCGACCTCGCCCTGTACCGGCAGCAGTTCGGCCTGCCCGCGTGCACGACCGCCAATGGCTGCTTCCGTAAGGTCGACCAGACCGGCGGCACGTCCTATCCGCCGGCGGACGCAAACTGGGCCGGCGAGATCTCACTCGACCTGGACATGGTCTCCGCGATCGCGCCGAACGCGCACATCCTGCTCGTCGAGGCCAACTCGGCCAGCAACGACGACCTCGGCAACTCGGTCGACGAGGCCGTCGCGTTGGGCGCGAAGTACGTGTCCAACAGCTACGGCTCCGCATACAGCTCCGCCCCGGGTAGCGGCGAGGACCCCTCGGAGACGGCCGCCCTCGACCCGTTCTACAACCATCCCGGAGTGGCCATGGTGGCCGCCACCGGCGACTTCGCCTACGGCGTGGCGTACCCGGCCGCGTCGCAGTACGTGACCGCGGTCGGCGGCACGAGTCTCGTCCGGGATTCCAGCGCGCGCGGCTGGTCGGAGTCCGTCTGGAACGACGGCGTCGGCGACGGAACCGGTAGCGGCTGCTCACTCTACGAGCCGAAGCCGGCGTGGCAGACCGATACCGGCTGCAACATGCGCACCGAGGCCGACGTCTCGGCCGTCGCCGACCCGGCGACCGGCGTCGCCGTCTACGACTCCTTCCAATTCGGCGGCTGGAACGTCTTCGGCGGCACCAGCGCCGCGTCGCCGGTCATCGCGGCCGTGTACGCCGACGCCGGTACCCCGGTCGACGGCACCTACCCCAGCTCGTACCCGTACGCGGAGAAGAGTTCGCTCAACGACGTCACCACCGGGTCGAACGGCACGTGTTCGCCGGCGTACCTGTGCACCGCAGGCCCCGGGTACGACGGGCCGACCGGGCTGGGTACCCCGAACGGGCTCGCCGCGTTCACCACCGGTCCGCACGGCGAAGTGTCCGGTACCGTCCGTGACGCCGCCACCGGGACCGGCGTCCCCGGCGCCACCGTACAGGCCGGCACCGCCAGGGGACTGACAAACGCGCAGGGCCACTATGACCTTACCATCCCGGTGGGCAGCTACGACGTGACAGCGACCGCATTTGGCTACAAGGCATCCACCATATCCGGCGTGGCGGTCACCGACGGCGGCCAGGTCACCGAGGACTTCGCGCTGACCTCGGCGCCCCGATCCACGGTCACCGGGACCGTCACCGACGGCTCCGGCCACGGCTGGCCGCTCTACGCGGCCATCACCGCAGACGGCGTACCCGGCGGGCCGGTCTTCACAGACCCGGCCACCGGGCACTACAGCCTGACGCTGCCCCAGGGCCAGACCTACCAGCTGCACGTCACCCCGGCCTACCCCGGCTACCAGACGGCCAACCTGAGCGTTACGGTTAGCGACGCGAACGTCTCGGCCAACGTGAAGGTGCCGGTCGACGCGCTGGCTTGCGACGCGCCCGGTTACCAGGCGAACTACACCGGCCCCACCCAGGCGTTCGACGGCACCACCGCGCCGGCCGGGTGGAGCGTCGACAACGCCCCTGGCACCACCACCGGGTGGGTGTTCGACGACCCGGCCGATGAGAACCTGACCGGCGGCACCGGCAACTTCGCCATCGTCGACAACACCGTCGGCTCCGGGCAAACCCGGGACTCCACCCTGACCGCGCCCGCGGCCGACTTCAGCGCGGACGCCGACCCGACGGTCAGCTTCAACACCGACTACCGCGGCTCCCAGGGCCAGTTCGGCGACGTCGACATCAGCGTGGACGGCGGCACCAACTGGATCAACGTCTGGCACCACACCACCGACTCGGTGGCCGGGCCGACGCACGTGGACGTCCCGATACCGCAGGCGGCCAGGAAGACCTCCGTGCTGACCAGGTTCCATTTCGTCAGCACCTTGGGCCAGTGGTGGGAGCTGGACAACGTGTTCATCGGCAACCGCAGCTGCGACCCGGTCCCGGGCGGTCTGGTCGCCGGTCAGGTGACCGACGCGAACACCCGGGCGGCGCTGGCCGGCGCCGTGATCACCACTCCGGACGCCACCGGGGTCAAGGTGACCTCCGCGGCCAGCCTGGACGCCAGCCTCGGCGCCGGCTTCTACTGGCTGTTCTCCCCGGTGACCGGCAGGCACCCGTTCTCCGTGGCGAAGACC
>DATBCR010000154.1:0-7923 GCA_036270375.1 Pseudonocardiaceae bacterium
GTTGGACTCGTCGCCTCGTTTGTCAAGGCTATATTGGACTTCGAAGTGGCAGTTGACATCAAGACTGTGGTCAATCCTGGTTCTTTGCTGACTGTCGATCGTAGGAATGCACTGATGCGAACGCTTCTGCACACTGTACCGTTCGGGTTGATAGTCGGCGTGATATTCGCATCGAAAACTTCGTCTGCAGCCTTAGTGGCCACGTGGGTGGCGTTCACCGTTGCGGTATCGAGCGGGCTGGCCGGGACGACTTGGGGACGGTGGTTCGTGCTGGTCCGGGTGGCGTTGCCGTTGGCCGGGCGGTTGCCCTGGCGGTTGCTCGTCTTTCTGGACGATGCGCACCGACGGGGTGTGTTGCGGCAGTCGGGAGCCGTCTATCAGTTTCGACATTCTCGGTTGCAACAGCGACTGGCTCACGCCGCAGATCTTGAGCCACACGAAGCAACCGTCGATTGAACCCGACCCGGCGGCCTTCACGCGTCGCGTAGCCGCAGCACGAGTCCACCCAACAGCAACGCGCCGGCCGCCCATGCGGCGAGTACGCCGAGGCCGGCCCACGGGCCGATGGGTTGGCTGCCCAGGCCGATCGTGGCCTGGACGGCGAGTCCGGCGGACATCGGTGCGATCTGTTCGAGGTGGCGCTGCCAGTTCGGGTCGGCGACCATGCCGATGATCACCGGGAAGACGTACAGCAGGCCCAGTACGACGCCGATGGCGGCCGTCGCGTTGCGCAGGGCGGTGGCCAGGCCGAGGCCGAGCATGGCGATCAACGCGTAGTACAGCACCGTTCCGCACGCGGCCCGCAGCACCGGACCATCCACAAGGGGCAGTGATGGGTAGCCGTGTGCCGGCGTGAAACCATGTCCTGTCAGGATCAGCCGGCCGGCCAGGACGGACCCGAGCACCGCGGCCACGGCGGTCGCCAGTACCAGGGCCCCGAGCAGCAACGCCTTGGCGGACAACACAACCAGCCGGTGCGGCATGGCCGTGAACGTGGTACGGATCATGCCGGTCCCGTACTCGCCGCCGATCGCGAGCACGGCCGCCACCACCACGACCGCCTGGCCGAGGTACACGCCGGCCAGGCTGGTCCTGGCCGGGTCGACGGCACACCCGCCGCCCGGGCACGTCACCGCCGAGGCGGCCAGTGCGCCGACCACGACGGTCAGTGCGACGGTGGCCAACAGCAGCCAGCCGAGACTGGTTGTCGTACGCAGCTTCGTCCACTCCGCGTGCAGGGCCTGCCTCATACGTCCCGCCTGCGCAACAGGACCGCGGCCAGTATGAGCGCGAGCGCCGCATAGCCGCACAGCACGGCGAGACCGGCCAACGGCGGCAGCGGGTAGTAGCCGGCGATCACGGAGTACTGCGCGTCGACCTGCGGATACCTCGGATATGCCTGCTGCACGGCGAAAGCCGCTGCCGGCGTGATCCGCAGCAGCCAGGTCTGCACCTCCGACGGCAGGATCGTGGGCACCTCACCGAGCAGATAAGGCAGGACAACCACCACGAACACGGCCGCGACCGCCCCGGCACCACGCCGCAGCACCGCACCGAGCGCGAGCGCGAGCATCGCGGCCACGGCCAGCAATGCCGCCGTACCAACGACTATCCGGATCTCGGTACCAACGGCAATCGGGTTGACGGGGACTTCCGCGCGAAGGTGCTGCACGCCGAACACCATCGCGAAGCCGGCGGCGGCCAACCCGGTCACGAAGGTCACGGCGCCGAGCACGATCGCCTTGGCCGCCAACACTTCTCCGCGCCGCGGATGGGCGACCAGCGTGGTACGGATCAGGCCACGCCGGTACTCGGCCGAGATGAACATCGCGCCGACCACGGCCACGGCGATCAGCCCGAAGAACGTGCCTACCAGCGGCTGGGTGATCGACGCCCCGCCCTGGGTGTCCGGCGCGATGTCCCCCGACCCGCGCACCGTGAACGTGCCGCCGTCCCGCTGGAATCCACCGTTGAACCCCTGCGGGCCGTCCTGGCCGTTCGTGATGGCGGTGCCGGTCCACGCGTTGCCGGTCCCGCTGCCCCGGAGGTCGACGTTGTCCATGACCCCGGTGGCCTGGCTCGGGCCGCCCCGTACCGCTGACGAGCCGATACTCTGCGAGACCACGGTGTGGCCGGGCGATGTGGCGAACATCCCGACCTGCACGGTTGCCGGCAGCCCGGCCAGCACGGCGGTGCCGACCGGGTGCCATTGCTGGCCGTCGGTCGAGTCGTAGCCGGTGATCGTGTCGCCGGCACGGTCCAGCCGCAACCAGTGCGGGGACGTGGCCGACACCTGCGGACCTGCTGCGTCGTGCGTGTAGTCGTACTGCATGCGGATGCCGTGGTCCCCGGTGGCGAGCAGCGCCGCGTACGCCGAACCCTGTGCCAGGCCGGCCTTGATCAGGACGCCGGCCTTCGACCAGGGCTCAAGGCCGGGTATCAAAGCCTGCGGACCGCCGTCGGCCGCGGGGCCGGGGTGGGTGGTGTAGCCGCCGGTGAACGACGCCAGTCGGACGGTGATGCTGCCGTTACCGGTCAACGACTGGTGGACGAAGTAGAACCGGTCGACAACGGCCTCGCCGCCCGGTCCGACCGGGGCCGCGACGCATGGTTTATCACCGTTGGAACAGGAATCGCTGGGCACCAAACCGAACAGCGCGGTCAACAGCATCGCGACGACCAAGCCGATGGTCCAGCCTCGGACGGTGTGGAACTTGGTCCACTCGGCGCGCAACAATCGCGCGAAGCCGTCGCCACCCGTGTCTACTGTGGACTGATAAGAGACGGTCACGATGCCGCCTCCGTCGCGTGGAACTGGACGGCGTCACGGGTGAGTTCCATGTAGGCCTCCTCCAAGGTGGCGCGATGCGCCGACAGTTCAGAGAACGGCACCGCCTGCTCCCCCAGCAACGCGACGACCTGGCCGCCGTCCAGCCCGGCGATGGTGACCGTGTCGGCGCTCGTCGCGGCCACCGTGGCGCCGGCCCGTGCCAGCACGGTCATCGCCTGGGTGCGGGCCGTGGTGCGCAACACGATCCGGCCGTTGGACGCGGCCGCGATCAGGTCGGCGACGCCGGTGTCGGCGATGACCTTGCCCCGGCCGACCACCACCAGGTGGTCCGCGGTGTCCTCCAACTCGCTCATCAGGTGGCTGGACACCAGGATCGCCCTGCCCTGCCTTGCCATCGACCGCAGGAAACCACGCATCCACACGATGCCCTCCGGATCGAGGCCGTTGAACGGTTCGTCGAGCATGAGCACCGGCGGGTCACCGAGCAGCGCGGCGGCCAGACCGAGCCGCTGCCGCATGCCGAGTGAGTAGCCGCCCGCCTTGCGCCGGATCACCGCGCGCAGCCCGGCCGCGTCGATCACCTCGTCGACCCGGCGCGCGCCGAGACCCTGGGAATGTGCCAGCCACAGCAGGTGATTGCGGGCGGTCCGGCTCGGCTGCAGCGCTCCGGCGTCCAGCAGCGAGCCGACCGCGCGCAGCGGGCGGCGCAGGCTCGGGTACGGCCGGCCGCCGATCAGCGCGTGGCCCGCGTCGGCCGAGTCCAGCCCGAGGATCACGCGCATCGTGGTGGACTTGCCGGCGCCGTTGGGGCCGACAAAGCCGGTGACCTGTCCCGGTTCGACCGTGAACGTCATGTCGTCCAGTGCGAGCGTCGACCCGTAACGCTTGCGCAGGCCGGCTACTTCGATCGTTGCGTCCATGTCGGTGAGGCTAGGGAACCGGACCGTGCCGGTCGTCACGCCGGCGAGCCATCTCGGCCGTCCCTCGTACGAGGGACAACCGTGTCCCCGACCGTGGGGACGCGGGCACGCTGACCACGTACGACAATGTCGGTGTGCGGATCGACCTGGCGGGCAGATGGGCCGGCGCGGGGCGCACGGACATCACGGTCGCCGGGCTGCTCGCGCTGCTCTCGGCCGCCGAGTCCGTGGCGCGGGCGTCGGCCACCGGCATGCCCGGCCAGTTCGTGGTGCCGGTGTGGCTGCTCGCGCTCGGCACCCCGCTGGCGCTTGCGTTGCCACGTCCGGTCGGCGCCGCGATCGCGGTGACATCGGCCGCCGTGCTGTCCATGGTGGTCGTGCACCTGCCGACCGCGGGCGAGGCGGCCGCGCAGGTGATCGCGCTGTACCGGCTCGGCCGGCACGGACCGGCGCGGACCGGGACGTACGTGCTGGCCGCCGTGCTCGCCGCGCCGTTCGTGGTGCTGGCGTTGTTCCGGCCCGGTGGCGAGTTGGGAGTGCTCACCGTGCTGCTGGCCGCGTCGGCGCCGATGGCGGCCTGGGTGGGGTTCGCGGCGCGGGCGCGGGGTGACGCGCTGGTGCACCGCACCGCTCGCGAGGTCATCGCGGGCACCATGGTCGAGCACACCGCGCGCGGCGAGCGGGCCCGGATCGCCAGGGAACTGCACGACGTCGTCGCCCACCACATCTCGATGATCGCCGTGCAGGCCGAGACGGCCCGCCTGACCACGCCGGGCATGCCACCGGCCGGCGCGCAGCGACTGCTGGAGATCGGCGACACCGCGCGGGCCGGGCTGACCGAGATGCGACGGCTGCTCAGCGTGCTGCGCGCGGACGCGAGCGACCCGGTCGCGGACCGGCGGCCGCAACCCGGCCTGCAACAGCTCAACGAACTGCTCGACGAGGCACGGGACGCGGCGGGCGCGGCGACCCGGCTGATCGTGTCCGGCTCCCCCGTCCCGCTCGATCCGGGTGTCGAACTGGCCGCGTACCGCATCGTCCAGGAGGCGCTGACCAACGCGCGGCGGCACGCGCCTGGCGCGGCGGCCGACGTGGAGTTGCGCTACGCGGACGACGGCCTTCTGCTGCGTATTCGGGACAACGGACCGGGTCCACGGTCCGAACCGACCGCGGGGCACGGGTTGCTCGGCATGCGGGAACGTGCCGCGGCCGTCGGCGGCGAACTGCGGACAGGCCGGGCCGTCGGTGGCGGCTTTCTGGTGGAGGCCAGCTTGCCGACGAAGCCGGTGGACCAACCGTGAGCGAGCCGATCCGCGTTGTCGTCGCGGACGACCATCAGGTGGTGCGGAGCGGATTCGCGGCGCTGCTGGACAGCCAGCCGGACTGCACGGTGGTGGGCACGGCGGGCGACGGGGTCGAGGCGGTGCGGATCTGCCGTGCGCTGCGCCCGGACATCGTGTTGATGGACATCCGGATGCCGGCCATGGACGGCATCGAGGCCACCCGGCAGATCGCGGGCGCCCACGCGGAGAAGCCGCGGATCTTGATCCTGACGACGTTCGATCTTGACGAGTACGTCTACGACGCGCTGCGGGCCGGTGCCAGCGGCTTCCTGCTCAAGGACGTCACCGCGGAGCGCCTTTTCGACGCGGTCCGGGTCATCGCCGCCGGCGAGGCGCTGCTCGCGCCGACCGTCACCCGCAGGCTGATCAGTGAGTTCGCCCGCCAGCGCACGCCGAACACCACGCCATTGCCCGTGGTGGCGGACCGGCTGACACCGCGCGAGACGCAGGTGCTGCGGCTGGTGGCGGAAGGCCTGTCCAACACCGAGATCGCCGCACGTCTCGTGGTCACCGAGGAGACCGTGAAGACGCACGTGAGCCGGGTGCTGAGCAAGCTGGGGCTGCGGGACCGGACTCAGGCGGTCGTCGTCGCGTACGAATCGGGCCTTGTCGTGCCGCGATTCCGCGACCCGTCGTAGGTAACGAGACGCGCGTCACATCCACAGCTGTCACATCGTGCCGAGCTCGGCCGTCTGGTGTGTGTAACCATGAGCAACGACGGAGGAGTCCATAATGGACGCTCGCTTGAACTACTTCGACAGCCCGGTCCTGACCAAGTTCGTGAAGCACATCATCGCGGCTGGCAAGGCGGTCGCGGACTCGACACTGCCGGCCACGACGCGGGACCTGGTGAACCTGCGCGCCAGCCAGATCAACGGCTGCGGCTTCTGCACCGACATGCACAGCAAGGACGCCCTACACGCCGGGGAGACGACGACCCGGCTGAACCTCGTCGCGGCATGGCGGGAGGCCACGGTCTTCACCGATGCCGAGCGCGCCGCCCTGGAACTGGTGGAGCAGGGCACCCGCATCGCCGACGCGGCCGGGGGCGTCACGGACGAGGTATGGGCACAGGCCGCCAAGCACTACGACGACGAGCAACTCGCCGCACTGGTGGGCCAGATCGCGCTCATCAACGCCTTCAACCGGATGAACGTCATCGTCAAGCAGCCGGCCGGCGGCTACCAGCCCGGCCAGTTCGGCTGACGAAGCGCCGCAACGGCATTTCCTGGCCGGCACGGGCGAACAACGGCGTGCGGCCAAGCGGCGCGGCAACACGGACCACCTGGCCGCCAGGCAGTTCGACGCCGCCAGCGATGTCGAGCCAGCCGCGCCGGCCAGAGTTCCCGCGTGACGAAGACTCACCACCGCACCGGAATCTCCCGACCGGCACGGGCGAACAACGGCGTGCGGCCAAGCGGCGCGGCAACACGGACCACCTGGCCGCCGGGCAGTTCGGCGTCGCCGGCGATGTCGATCCAGTCCGTGCCGGCCGGCAGCCAGAGTTCGCGGCTGTCGGCGCCCGGCTGCAGCACCGGGGCGACGAGCAGGTCGGGGCCGAGCATGAACTCGTCCTCGACCTGCCACGCCGCCGGGTCGTCCGGGAAGTCCACGAACAGCGGGCGCATCGGTGGCAGGCCGGTGTCCTGCGCGACCCGCAACTGGGCGTGCAGATAGGGGCGCAAACGTTCGCGCAGGCGCAGCAGTGCCACGATGTGGGTGTACGCGTCGTCGCCGTAGGACCAGACCTCGTTCGGGCCGCCGGTCATGTCCGGGCCGAACGTGCTGCGCGGGTCGCGGAAACCGTGCAACCGGAACAGTGGGCACAGCGCGCCGAACTCGAACCAGCGCACGATCAACTCGCGGTAGTCCGGCGATTCCGGGTCGCCGCCGTGGAATCCACCGATGTCACTCGTCCACCACGGAATGCCCGAGATCGCCACGTTGAGGCCGGCACGTACCTGGGCGCGCAACGAGTCCCAGGTCGCGGCCGTGTCGCCGGACCACACGGCCGCGCCGTAGCGCTGCGCGCCCGCCCACGCCGACCGGCACAACAGCACGACCTGGTCGTCGCCCGCTTCCCGTGCGCCGTCGTGGAATGTCTGCGCGTTGGCCATCGGGTACAGGTTGGCGACCTCGGATCCGGTGCCGACGTGGAAACCGAGATTGGTGAAGTCGCCGGGCTGAATCTCCGGTTCGCAGGCGTCCAGCCAGAACGCGCGCACACCGAGGTCGAAGTAGTTCTCCTTGATCTTCGACCACACGAAGGCGCGGGCCCTCGGGTTGGTCGGGTCGTAGAAGGCGACCGGCATCTTGGTGCCGAAACCCTTGTCCAGCAAGCTCGCCTGGAACTGAACGCCCTGTTCGGCATCGATCAGGTAGCCGTTGCCGGCCATTTCGGCGTAATTGGCCGACAGCGGGCTCACGCTCGGCCACACCGAGACGAGCAGTTTCACGCCGAGCGAATCCAGTTCGCGGATCAGGGCAGCCGGATCCGGCCACTCGGTGCGGTCGAACGTCCAGTCGCCGAGGTGCGGCCAGTGGAAGAAGTCGGCCACGATCACCGACAGCGGCAACCCGCGCCGCTTGTGCTCGTGCACGACGTCGAGCAGTTCGCGTTGGCCGCGGTAGCGCAGCTTGGACTGCCAGAAGCCGGTCGCCCACTCCGGCAGCGGTGGCGGATGCCCGGTGGCGTCGGAATAGTGGCGCAGGATGTCGGCTGGACCCGAGCCGGTCGTGATCCAGTAGTCGATCTGGCGTGCCGAGTCGGCGACCCAGCGGGTGCCGTTCTCGGCGAATTCCACCCTGCCGACCGCGGGCGAGTTCCACAGCAGGCCGTAACCCCGGCTGGACAGCACGAACGGGATGT
>DATBCR010000155.1:0-5229 GCA_036270375.1 Pseudonocardiaceae bacterium
CCTTGCCGCACATGGCTGTCGGTCTCTCGCCGTGATCCCCGTCGGCGGCGGTGAGGGGCGGCTGCTCGTCGACATGCTGACCGACCTTGGTGTGGATCTGGTCAAGGTCCCAGTCGGCGCGGCGGCCCGCTGCAACATCACGATCAGCGAGCCGGACGGCACCGTCACCAAGGTCAACTCGCTCGGCGACCCGCTGTCCGACGTCGAAACCGAGGCCCTGTTCGCCGCCGTGCGCGGGTGCGTGCCGGCGGCGACCTGGTTCGTGGCCGGCGGCAGCCTGCCGCGCGGGGTGGCCGACTCGTGGTACGCGGACCTGATCGACATGCTGCGCCCGACCGGCGTGCCGGTCGCCGTCGACACCAGCGGTGCGCCACTGGCGATCGCGGTCAAGGCCGGTCCCGCGCTGGTCAAACCCAACCGCGACGAGCTGCAGACCGCCGTCGGGCGATCCCTGCACACCATCGGCGACGTCGTCGACGCCGCCGATGAGCTGCGGCGTGCCGGCGCGGGCACGGTACTGGCCAGCCTCGGCCGGGACGGTGCGGTCCTCGTCGGCCGGCACGGGCGGTGGCACGGCGAGGCACCGGCGGTGGCGCGCAGCACGGTCGGCGCCGGTGACGCGATGCTCGCCGGCTACCTGTTCGCGGGCGCGGACGGACCGGCGGCGCTGGCCACCGCGCTGGCCTGGGGTGCCGCCGCCGCCGCGCTGCCCGGCAGTCAGATGCCCGGCGCCGACGACCTGCGCGGCGTCCGGGTGTGCGTGCACCCGGACATCGACCGAAGCCGACGGCTTGGCGAGAACTTCTGAACACCCGCGTCACGTTGGAGGACAGGATGAGTACAACCGAGGAACAGCCCGCTCGCTGGACCAGGATCCGGGCCGACCTGCAGCGCTTCGGCGGCCACCTGGCCGCGATGGTGCTGCCGAACATCGGTGCCTTCATCGCGTGGGGGTTGATCACGGCGCTGTTCATCCCGACCGGCTGGCTGCCGAACAAGGAACTCGGCGCGCTCGTCTCGCCGATGATCACGTATCTGCTGCCGCTGCTGATCGGCTACACCGGCGGCCGGCTGGTGCACGGCCAGCGTGGTGCGGTGGTCGGTGCCATCGCCACCATCGGTGTCGTGGTCGGCACCGACGTGCCGATGTTCCTCGGTGCCATGATCGTCGGGCCGCTGGCCGCGTATCTGTTGAAGCTGTGGGACAACCGGGTCGGGTTCCGGGTCGCGCCGGGCTTCAAGATGCTCGCCGACAACTTCAGCTGCGGCATTCTCGGCGGCGTCATGGCGGTGTTGGGCGTGCTCGGTGTCGGTCCCGCGGTGCAGTGGATCAGCAAGGTCGCCGGTTCCGGCGTGCAGGGGCTGCTCAACGCGCACCTGCTGCCACTGGCGTCGGTGATCATCGAGCCGGCGAAGGTGTTGTTCCTCAACAACGCCATCAACCACGGCATCCTCGAACCGCTGGGTGTGCAGCAGGCCGCTGCGCACGGCGGCAAGGCCATCGAGTTCCTGATGGAGACCAACCCCGGGCCTGGTCTCGGTGTGCTGACGGCGTGTCTGCTGTTCGGTCCGAGGGCGATGCGCGGTTCGGTGCCGGGCGCGATGGTGATCCACTTCCTCGGCGGCATCCACGAGATCTACTTCCCGTACATCCTGGCCCGCCCGAAGCTGGTGCTGGCCGCGATCGCGGGTGGCGCGATGGGTGTCCTCACCTTCGTGGTCACGGGTGCCGGCACGACCGCCACGCCGTCGCCGGGCAGCATCTTCGCGGTGCTCGCGTTGACGCCCAAGGGAAATTTCGTCGGGGTGATCGCCGGTGTGGTGCTCGCGGCCGCCACGTCGTTCCTCGTCGGTGGCGCGCTGTTCGGCTTCGGCCGGCTGGAACGTGAGCAGGAGCAACAGAACTTCATCAACGAGAAGAACCGACCGTCGGTTCGGACCTCAACGGTAGAGGCGTGAACGACATGAACAGCATCAACGGTTCGGACATCAAGAAGCTCGTGGTCGCCTGCGACGCCGGGATGGGCAGCAGCGTGATGCTGGCCGCGCAGTTGGCGAAGTCGCTGAAGAAATACTCGGTCACGGTCGAGCACTCGCCGGTCAACAGCATCCCGGACGACGCGGATCTCGTGCTGTGCCAACAGATACTGACCGATCGGGCCCGACGGTCCGCGCCGGACAAGGTGGTGCTCGGCTTCCAACTGTTCCTCGGCGATCCGCTGTTCGGGCGGGTGGAGGCCGCGATCAAGGACGGTGCGCGACTTGACGGCTGAGCCCGGCGTGCTGACCGCCGACGCGGTGCGGCTCGGGCTGCGCGCGACCGACAAGTGGGACGCCATCGGCCAGTGCGGCCGGGTGCTGCTCGCGGTCGGCGCGGTCGACGAGCCGTACCTGCCGGCGATGCTGGCGCGGGAGACGGCCATCTCGACGTACATCGGCGCGGGCGTGGCGATCCCGCACGGCACCGACCCGGCCCGGGCGCACGTGCGGCGGACGGCGTTGGCGTTCCTGCAGTTCCCGGACGGCGTCGACTGGGACGGGAACCGCGTGACGCTGTGCATCGCGATCGCGGCCGACGGTGACGAGCACGTGGCCTTGTTGTCCTCGCTGGCCACGATCCTGCTCGACGCGGACGCGGCCGACGCGCTGCGGCGGGCGTCCGATGTGGATACCGTCCTGACGCTGCTTGCCATCGGCCACAAGGAGAAGTCCGCATGAAGGTCGCCCGGTTCTACGCACCCGGTGATGTCCGGATCGAGGACATGGCCGAGCCGACGCCCGGTGCCGGGGACGTCAAGCTGCGGGTGCACGCGTGTTCCACGTGCGGCACGGACGTCAAGATCTACCGGCACGGGCACCACCACATCGCGCCGCCACGGGTGATCGGGCACGAGATCGCGGGCGAGATCGTCTCGACCGGTGACCCCCGGTGGCGGGTCGGCGACCGGGTGCAGGTCATCGCGGCGATCCCTTGTGGACAGTGTGACTACTGCCGGCGCGGCTGGCAGACGGTGTGCCCCGACCAGGAGTCGATGGGCTACCACTACGACGGCGGGTTCGCCGAGTACATGATCGTGCCGGCGAAGGTGCTGGCTGTTGGGGGCCTCAACCGGATTCCCAACCATGTCTCGTACATCGAGGCGTCGATCACCGAACCGCTGGCGTGTGTGCTCAACGGCCAGCAGATCGCGGCGGTCGGCGACGGGGACACGGTGGTGGTGGTCGGTGCCGGGCCGATCGGGTGCCTGCACGTGCGGCTGGCCAAGGCACGCGGTGCGCGGCAGGTGTTCCTGGTCGAACTGAACGCCGACCGGCTGCGGATGTCGGCCGAGCGCGTCGAACCGGACGCCGCGATCTGCTCGGCCACCCTCGACGCCGTGGACGAGGTCGGCAAGCTGACCGACGGTCGTGGCGCGGACGTCGTGATCACGGCGGCGGCGTCCGGCAAGGCGCAGGAGGAGGCGTTGCACATGGCCGCGCGGCGGGGCCGGGTCAGCTTCTTCGGCGGCCTACCCAAGGACGATCCGATCATCGCGTGCGACTCGAACCTGGTGCACTACCGGGAGTTGACCATCGTCGGTGCCAACGGTTCCAGCCCGGCGCACAACCGGGCCGCACTCGGCCTGATCGCGAGTGGCGCGGTGCCGGTTGGCGATCTGGTCACGCACCAGATGCCGTTGGCGGACGTACTGCTGGCGATCGAGACGGTCGCCACCGGCGCGGCGATCAAAGTCACCATCCAGCCGTGACACCACCGTCCACAAAGGAGGCTCCATGCCACAGGTGCGAGTGACGGTCGGATCGCGGATCGGCCTGCACGCCCGCCCGGCCGCGATCTTCGCCAAGGCGGTCGCCGGCACCGCACTGCCGGTTCGCATCGGCCGCACCGAGGAGGACGGCGTCGACGCGGCCAGTGTGCTGGCGATGATGGCGCTCGGCGTCGGAGCCGGCGAGGAGGTCGTCCTGTCCGCCGAGGGCGAGGATGCCGAGGCCGCACTCGCGGAGCTGGCCGCACTGCTGGCGCGCGACCTCG
Source organism: Pseudonocardiaceae bacterium (assembly GCA_036270375.1). GTDB lineage: Bacteria > Actinomycetota > Actinomycetes > Mycobacteriales > Pseudonocardiaceae > DATEPR01. Next base: position 4,034 of record DATBCR010000155.1, read on the forward strand.
ACGAGACCGAACCCGCGACGCAGACGTGATTTCGTTTCGCATTGACGCGGAAGCCAATCGATACGGTTGGTCATCGGGTTCGGCGGCGGTTTGAGTAGCGTGTCCGCATGGGCGTGTCGATCGAACCCGGGTGGTGGCCACTGGCTGGGCGGGACGACGAACTCGACGCCTGCGCGGCGGCATGGGCGGAGCCGAGGACCCAGGGCCTGTTCATCTTCGGGGCGGCCGGGGTCGGCAAGTCGCGGTTGGCGGAGGAATTGCTGGCTCGGGCTGCCGGCGCGGGCTGGACGACGAGCCGGGTCGCCGTCGCCGAGGCCGCGGTGCCGTTGGGGCCGTTGGCGGATCTGATTCCGGCCAATGTGGACATGTCGGACCCGGTGAAGGGGTTCGCGGCGGTGGCCCGGCGGCTCGGCGTGCATGGTCGACGGGTCGTATTGGTGGACGACCTGCATCTGTTGGACGCGGCATCGACGGTCGTGTTGCGCCAGCTGCTGGATGCCGGCGTCGTGCGGCTGATCGGCACCATTCGCTGCGGGACATCGATGAGTGACGCGGTGAACGCGCTGACCGTCGGTGGGTCGGCGTATCGGATGTTCCTGACCGAGTTCGACGTGCCGCAGGTGGAACAGGTTCTACAGGCCGCGCTCGGTGGGCCGATCGGCCGGCAGACTGTGCACGTGCTGCATGCCGCGTCCGGTGGCCATGCGCGCTATCTGTACGAACTGGTGCTCGGCGCGCTCGCGAGCGGCACGCTGTCCAGCGACGGGGAGATCTGGGCGCTGGCACCGGACGAACTGCCCATCACCGCACGACTTGCTGAGCTGATCGGCGGCCTGCTCACCGCGGCGGGCCCGGCCGCCCGACCGGCGCTGGAACTGCTCGCGCTGTGCGAACCGCTGTCGCTGGCCGACACGAGGTCGGTCGCCGACGGCACGGTGCTGACCGGTCTGGAACGCGACGGCCTGATCCACGTCGTGACCGACGGGCGCCAGACCACCGTGACGCTGGCACATCCGTTGTACGGCAAGGTGTTGCGCGCGGGACTACCGGCACCGCGCCGCCGGGAGCTGCTGTTGGAGCAGGCCGCACGGACCGAACGTGCCGGTGCGGACGTGCTGCGCCTCGCCACCTGGTACCTGGACGCGCGTGGTACCGGGGACCTCGCGACGGTAATCGTGCGCGTTGCGGGCAACGAC
>DATBCR010000156.1:0-2110 GCA_036270375.1 Pseudonocardiaceae bacterium
GTTCGTCAGCCAGTTCTTCCACGACGACGCCAACGGCAGCAGCCCGTGGGGGCCGAGCCTGTTCACCATCATGCACACCATCTACAGCGGCCAACTCGCCTCGGACGGCGTGCTGAGCACCAGCTTCGACAACGACTCGTCCGGTCGCTGGCTGTTCGACGACTACTCGGCGCTGCAGGCACTTGCCTCCTACCGGTACATCGCGACCAGGATCGGCCAGACCAGCGAGGCGCAGTTCGCCGACACCGCGTACACCAAACTGTTGAACTCGCTGAACACCGTCATCGGCAAGAACCAGTCGGCGAACAACTTCAACTTCCTGCCGTGCACGGTCGACCAGCCGGACACGGCGAACCGCTGCAACACCTTCAACGACGCCAACTGGGCATCACCGTTGTGGATCGGGCAGAACCAGTGGTCGACGATGTTGATGGGCGGCACGCTCACCGGCATCGCCGGTGACCCCGGCCAGGCCGACCGCAGGTACCAGATGGGCTTCGCGCGGCTGGCCTCGAACGGCCTGCCGTTCCCGACGTTCGGCGCGTTCAACGGCTTCTCCACCGCCTACAACACGGCGTACACGTCGGACGGGCTGTACGGCACGGCGTTCCGCGACCTGCCGATCACCAGCTACGCCTGGCAGATCGCGACCACCACCGGCGGCCCGAACTCCTGGTGGGAGGCGAACGGCAACGGGCCGGACTCGAACAACCCGTGGATCGGCAGCCATGCCGGCCCGGAGTTCGGCGCCGACCCGTACGTCTGGCCGATCTCCTTGCAGGAGCAGGTTCTCACCGAGGCGATCGCGGCGGAGGGCCTGTCGGCCAGTGGCACCGGGCCGTTCACGTACACCCGGCCGCTGTATGTCGGGCGAGGCATTCCGAACACGTGGGTCGCGGCCGGCCAGACGATCGCGGCGAGCAACCTGACGTCGTCGTTCGACACGTCGTCGAGTGCTCGGGGCACGTACGGCGTGTCGCTCGCGGTCACCAAGCCGGGCGCCGGCCGGGTGATCACCGTGAACCTGTCCGGTTCGCTGCCCGGTGGGGCGGTTCTGGTGCAACTGCCGATCTTCAACACGGTCGCGGTGACCGGCGTGACCGGCGGCAGCTTCGACGCGACCAGCCACACCGTGACGGCGAACTCGGGCGCGACGCAGGTGGTGATCACTCTGGCGAGCTAGCAGCCTTCCCGCTCCCGCGCCGACTGTGATCGGCGCGGGAGCGGTGCTGTTCGATGAGTGCGGCCAGTCCGTCCAGGATGTGTCGCAGCCCGAACTCGTAGGCGTGGCTGGGGCTGTAGGCGGCTTGGTGGGCGACACCGGCGGCGGCGCCCACACGGGCGGCGACGGGGTATCGGGCCGGGTCGAACACGCGCGCCAGGAACGGTTCGGTGGCCGTCCACCATTGTTCGTCGGTCATGGCGCTGTCGTGTTGCGCGGTGGTGGCGTCGAGGGCGGCGCGGGCGGCGGCATGCACGAAACCGAGCACGAAGGTCAGTGCGGCGTCCATGTCGACGTCGTCGAGGCCCAGCTCGGCAAAGGCGGTCAGTTCGTGCTCATATTTGGCCATCATGCCTGGTCCGAGGGGTGGCCGGGTGGTTGAGACGGTCGCCGTCCATGGGTGGCGGTCGTACAGGTCACGGTTTTCCTTGGCGATCGCCGCGACCCGATCCCGCCAGGGCTGGCCGGCCAGGTTCGCGCGCGGCATGTCGGCGTAGATCGTGTCGAGCATCAGGTCCAGGAGTTCGGCCTTGCCGGGTACGTAGGTGTACAGCGACATGGGCGCGACCCGGAGTGCCTTGGCGACGCGGCGCATCGTCACCGCGGCCAGACCCTCGGTGTCCGCCACTGCCACGGCCGCGCTGACCACCTGGTCGACGGTCAGCCCCTGGCGGGGGCCGCGGTGTGCGGTCGTCGCCGGGTCGGTGGTGGTGTCCCGCCACAGCAGGGCCAATGTCCGCGCCGGGTCTCCGGCGCTGCTGCGCTCGACCACGAGAACATCTCCATATCTCCGTACGTTGTACAGTGTACGTCGTACGATAATTTCGGGCTCACCAGCTCTCGACCCGGAGGATTTCATGAAGATCACCGCGTCCGCCGTCTCGCTCA
>DATBCR010000157.1:0-13355 GCA_036270375.1 Pseudonocardiaceae bacterium
CCCACCTCGGCCTGGTCGCGCGACTGGTGTCGCCCGCGTTGGAGGTCGTCGTACGTCAGAACGCCGTGTTGGACATCGACCTGCGGCACACCTGGTGGCAACCGGTGCTCGGCGGCCCGTTCCCACTGTCCGTCGCCGACAATCCTTTCCCCGGCGCGGAAACCTTCGCGAGCCGAATCCTCGATGGTCCTGTTAGGACACTCGGCGATGCTTTCGCGGCGCTGTCAGTGTCGCGACGAGTCCTGTGGGGCAACGTGGCTTCGGCCCTCAACGGCGCGGCGTCGATACTCGCCCCCGCGCGAACGCTCGTGACACGGCTGCTCGCCCAGCCACCGTTGGCCGACACCAGCACGATCGTCGATGGCCGATTCTTGAGGCGAAGCTGTTGCCTGATCTACCAGGCCGCGGCGCCACTGTGCGGTGACTGCGTCCTCAGATCATCTTCTTGACCGCCTGCACCAAGGTCGGCAGTTCCTCGTCCGGATCGCGGTAGACGTGCAGCGCGGCGCGGCCGTCGGCGCTGCGCAGGCGGGCGGCGAGCTTGGCCGGCAGCGCCACCATGAACAGGAACCCGGTGCGGTCGAACCCTTCCACCACCCAGGCCACCCACGGCAGCACCATGTTCGTCGCCGGGCTGAAGAACGTGGGCGCGTGACCGTCGAACACGATGTCGTACACGCCGAACCGGCTCCAGTTGGTGACGGTGAACGTCCGGATCGCCGGGTCGAAGCCGATCGGCAGGCAGTCGCGGAGCCGGTCGTGGCCGACGGACCGCAGGAACGCGTGGTTGGCGCGGATGTTCAGGCTCTCCGGCCCGTACTCGTTGACGGCCGCCCGGATCTCGGCGGCGGTCCCCTCGGCCGTGCCCTTCGGCGAGCACGCCACGTAGACCTCGTTGACCAGGTTGCCGATGACCTCCGGCGGCAGGTCGATGTAGCGGCGGATGTTGATCGGGATCGCCATCGAGCGGGCTTCCAGGTCCTCGTCAAGACGCCGGATCGTACTGACGACGTGGCCGCACAGCACGTCGTTGGTGGACAACCGCTGTGCCGCGGCCGCCGTGACCTCCGCCCGCATCCGGCTGATCTCGGACTCGCTGAAGTAGACCTGCACTGCCCGGTTGGCCCGGACGGCGGACATCAGTTCGTTGTTCAGCTCGGCGGCCTTCGCATCGTCCGGCAGCCGGAAGCCCGGCCGGCCGGAGTCCTTGGCGGGCAACCGGTCCTCCAGGAATTCGTCCATATTGTCGACGATGCGCACGGCGGGCGGCTCGACACCTTTGACGCACGCGGACCACACCCGCATCAGCAGCATGAAGCTCTGCATGTCGCCGACCGCGTGATGCCACGAGCAGCCCATCGCCATGCCGCCGTCGGACAGCATGCTGATACGGACCGTGAGCAGCGGCAGCCCGCCGGCACGCGCGGCCGGCGCCTCGATGTGGTCGACGAAACCCGCGCCCGGCAACACAACCCGGCTGATCGCCTCGCCAAGCGTCTCGTCCACGTCGTAGACGTTCATCGGCACGCCCGCGTCCTCGCAGACGATCTCCAGCCGCTCGCCACCCTCCCGCAGGCGGCCGGCGAACACCGGTACCAGGTCCAAGGCCATGGCAAGGCCGTCCGCGAGATGGGCGATGTCCGGGGCACGCTGGTAGAAGAACACCACCGACACCGGGATGTCCGCGAGCATGGTGTCCATCAGGCCGCACCTGATGACGCCGCACCTGATGACGTTGCCCGGCGCCCGGCCTGCCCGGACGGTCCTCGACTCGCGTAGCTCCGGCCAGACGCTCACGCCGCCCCCTTCACGTGAATCTGTGAACCCGAACCGTAACCGGCGCACATGATCCAGAGGTCACTAGCGCACGAGATCGTGCCGTGACCGTCAGGGGCACCGGCTATCGTCCCGCGCGTGTCCCACGATGCGCCGAACCTTGCCGAGTTGCACCGCGCCGCGACGGTGTTCAACGGCTTCACCAACGCCGACACGACGTGGCTGCGGCTGGCCGAGACGACGAAACCGGCGATCAACCTCGGGCGGGCCGCGCACCGCACCCTGTTGCTGCGCTGGCTGAACTCCTGGGGCTGCCGCATCCGCTACCCGCGCGACGGTGAGCCCGCGCCGTTCGACGCCGGTATCGCGCGGTGGTGGCGGAAGTGGCGGTCGGTGTTGCCGTCGGTGAGCATCGGCGAACTGTCCGACAGCGATATCGACGCGGTCGCCGACGCGTACGCGGAACTGGCCGCGGTCGAGGTGTCGGCCGGGCGGATCCGGCGCACGCTGGGATCGACGGCCGCCGCGAAGGCGCTCTACGCCCTCCGTCCACAAGCGATCATGCCATGGGATGCGGCAATCGCGACACAATTGCACGGTGCGCGGGACGGCGCGGCGTTCGCCCGGCACTTGCGCCTCGGCCGGGAATGGGCATTGGCGGTGATCGCCGAGGCAGGCGGCGACGAGAATGCCGTGTCGGAGATCGTCGGTCGTCCCGCGATGCCCCTGGCGAAGATTCTCGACGAATACCTCTATGTCACGATAACAATGGCGGGTGCCTAGTCATGGTCACTGTGGACGATGTGCGGGCGGTGGCGTCGGTTCTGCCGCGTGCGTACGAGGTGCTGGTACGGGACCGGGTCAAGTTCCGGGTCGGGCAGATCGTCTTCGTCTCGCTGTCCCGTGACGAGACGGTGATGGGATTCGGCTATCCGAAACAGGAACGGGAGGCACTAGTCGCATCGGAACCGGACAAGTTCCATCTGCCGATTCCGTCCGACATGCGATACAACTGGGTCCGTGTGTGGCTGGCCGAGATCGACCATGACGAATTGCGCGAACTCGTGATCGACGCGTGGCGGATGGTCGTGCCGAAGAAGGTGGCGGCCGCATATCTGGACGACGTCGGGTAGCGGGTCGACGGACCGCGGTCGGTAGTCCAGACTCTGGCGATGGCACACATCACCTTCGCCGACGGCAGCGCCGGCACCGCGGCCGCGACGTGGGGTCAGCAGGCGATCTGGGACGTGGTGCGGACGCTGGGATCGGATGCCGCGCGCTACAACGTGTCGGTGTGCCTGCCGGTCGACGGCATGCCGGTGCCCGCCGTGCTGGACGCGCTGCGGCAGCTCTGCTACCTGCACGATTCGCTACGCACCCGCCTGCTCTGCGACGACGCGGGTCAGCTCATCCAGATCGTGGACCCGGCCGGCACCATGTCCGTCCCGGTGCGAGAATGCGCGGCGGACGACGTGGAGTCGGTGGGTGCCGCGTTGTTGGCGGAGTTGGCCGACCGGCCGTTCGACTGCGCGCGGGAGTGGGGAATGCGCGTCGGCCTTGTCGAATCGGCCGGCCTCGTACGGCGCATCGCGTTCTCCCTGTCGCACACGGCCGTCGACGCGTGGGGCCTGGTGCGGCTGGCCATGAACCTGACGTCGATCGCGCAGGGCGAGTCCGGTGCGCAGGTGATGGCGGCACGCCCATCGATGCAACCGTTGGCGGAAGCCGCTTTCCAGGCGTCCGACCGCGGCCGGCGGCTGGACGCCAACGCACGGCGGCACTGGCGCACGAAGCTGGACCTTGGTCCGCGGCGCCTGTTTCCGCCCGGTGGCGCGGCAAGCGAGATGTTCCCGAACGCCCAGTTCAACTCGCCGGCCCTTGCGGTGGCGGCCGAGCGGGTGGCGGCCGGGTATCAGGTGAGTTCGTCGTCGGTGTTGCTTGCTGCCGCGGCGTCGATGACGTCACAGCTGTCCGGATCGCCGGACGTGGTGTTCCAGATCGTGGTCAACAACCGTTTCCTACCGGGCCTGACGAACGCGGTGAGCACGCTGGCGCAGGAGGGCCTGTTCCATGTGGTGGACGCGCACCTGGACTTCGCGGACGTCATCCGCCGCACCCACAAGACGTCGCTCAGCACCTACCGCAACTCCTACTACGACCGCCGCCTCCTGCTGGCCGACATCGAAGCCGCGGGCGAGACCGCCGACCACTCGTGCTTCGTCAACGACACCCGCAGCCTGATGCCCACCGACCGCCACGCCCCGACGGAGTCCCTTGCGAAACTGAGATCAAGGACGACCCTGCGCTGGCCGATCGAGTTCGAACCCCGACGAAACGTGACGTTCGCGATGGACCTGATCGACGTCCCCGACTCGATCGAACTGTCCATGACGGCCGACAGCGCGCTGGTCCCGAAGCCCGACATGGAACGCTTCCTGTGCGGCATAGAGGACTTGGTCATCGAGGCGGCCATCGCCATCGGCGCGGAATGAGTTGACGCCGAGTGGTTCGCGCTCGGTCATCGCGACCCCCAATCCCCTGCCAAGATAGTGCGGACCGGACATGGCGGACAGTGGGTCAGCTCGGGTCACTTCGGGTCAACTCGGGTCATTTGGGGGTCAGCTGGCCCGCCCGGTCTGCCGCAGGTAGTGCCGGGCGGCCCGGACCCGGTCGCCGCATGTGTTCGAGCACCACTGGCGGCGGGCGTGTGCGCGGAAGAAGATCCGCACGCACCCGTGTGCCGCGCACCGCCGGACCGTCGGCGCCCGGTCGCCGCACACCACGTCGATGGCGTCGCGGGCGATCGTCGCGATGGCCTCGTCGACCCCGTTCGACTCGGTGCCGCCCGACCATTCCCGACGTGGGCCGTCCGGTGGCCAGGCCAGTTGTGGTGCGATCGGCCACCGGCGGGCGCAGTCGTTGACCAGCGCCACCGAGTCGGCGGCCGGCTCGCGCTGGTCGGCAAGCGCCGTGAACAGTTCCCGGATGGCCGCGCGGAGGCCGATCAGCTCCATGAATTCGGGCGCGCTGACCCGGGGCGCCGACGCGAGCGACCGCGTCCGCAGCCACTGCGGGCCGAGATCGTCGACGAAGCCGTTCGGATCCCCGTACCACGTGTTGACCAGCGCGAGTGCGACCGACGTGTCCTCGCCGGGCGCCGGTGTCATCGACATCACCACCTCCACACCCGTCGGACCGTACCCCGAGGGGTTGACAGTGACGACGCCTCTCACGGATATTGGGCCCATTATCCATGAGGCGGACTGAGGACTATGCCCACCTTGCTGTCGGTGAACGTCGGCCAGCCGAAGGACGTACGGTGGCAGGGCCGGACCGTCCACACCGGAATCTGGAAAAGCCCTGTGGACGGCCCGTGTTGGGTCCGTCGCGGCCAGGTGGACGGTGACGGCCAGGGCGATCCGGTCGGGCACGGCGGCGAGCACCGGGCGGTCATGGTCTACCAGATCCAGTCCTACCGGTACTGGCAGGAATACCTGGGGCGCAACGACTTCGGCTACGGCCAGTTCGGCGAGAACTTCACGGTCGACGGCCTGGCCGACACCGAGGTGTGCGTCGGCGACCGGTACCGGATCGGCGAGGCCGAGTTCGAGGTGACCCAGCCGAGGGTCACCTGTTTCCGCGTCGGCATCCGGCTGGCCGAGCCGAGGATGCCCGCACTGCTGGTCACCCACCGCCGCCCCGGTTTCTACCTGCGGGTGCTGACCGAGGGCCGGGTGCGGGCCGGCGACGCCATCACCAAGACCTTCAGCGACCCGAGGGCGCTGACGGTCGCCGACATCGACGGCCTTCTCTACCTGCCTGATCCGGAACCCGTTGTGCTGCAACGGGCCCTGACGATCGACGCGCTGAGTGTCGGCTGGCAGGGCTCGTTCCGCGAAATGCTCGACGCGGCCGCCAAACCCGTCGCGATGCCGGTTGCGAAGCCGAGCACCGGGTTTCGGCGGCTGCGGGTCGTGGACATCACGGTCGAGACCGGCACCGTCCGCTCCATCCACCTCGCATCGGACACCGACGCGCTCCCCGCCGCCCGAGCCGGCCAGTTCCTGACGATCCGCGTCCAGACCGACGACGGCCAGCGGATCCGCAACTACTCGCTGTCCTCCGCACCCGGCGCGCCGACCTACCGGATCAGCGTCAAACGAGAAGGCGAGGTCAGCGATTTCCTGCACCGGCACCTGGAAATCGGCGACACCCTGGAGGTTGCCGGTCCGCTCGGCGACTTCGTGCTCGACGACGGTCCGCACCCGGTCCTGCTCGTCAGCGCGGGCATCGGCGCGACTCCGGTGCTCGCCATGCTGCACCACATCGCGAACACTCGGCCGGCACGTCGGGTGTGGTGGCTGCACGGCGCCCGCGACCAGGCCGAGCACGCGTTCCGGGACGAGACCAGCAGGGTGTTGGCGACGCTGCCGAACGCCCGCGAGCTGACCCGCTACAGCACGTCCACCGGCCGCCTCACCGCCGATACGTTGGCATCGCTGGACATTCCGGCCACGGCGTCCGCGTACATCTGCGGCCCGACCGGTTTCATGGCCGACATGCGGGCCGCGCTGCGGGCGATCGGACTCAGTAACATCCGCACGGAACTGTTCGGTGCCAAGGCAGGCCACACGCCCGGCATCGCGGCGACGGACACTCCGGCACCGCACCCGCCGCCCGGCCCGGCCGGCACCGGCCCGTCGGTCTCGTTCGCGCGCAGCGGTCTCACTGTGCCCTGGTCCGACGAGCACGGCAGCCTGCTGGCGCTCGCGGAGGCCTGCGACGTGCCGACCGGATGGGTGTGCCGGACCGGTGTCTGCCACACGTGTGTCACCGCGCTGGCGTCCGGAACCGTTGCCTACCAACCGAAACCGCTCGTCCCGCCGGCCGGGGGCAGCGCACTGATCTGCTGCGCCCGACCGACCGCCGACATCGTGCTCGACCTCTGATCCCGGCCGCGTTCAGGCTTTCAGCATGCCGGGGCCGGGCTCGGAGTGCACGTTTCCGGCCTTGACCTCGCCGTCGCAGTGCGGGCACATCAGGACGGGCACGGTTGGCCGGCCGCAGGTCTCGTGGACCAGGATGACGGGTGGTCCGGCCGGGGTGGGCGCCCACGTGTCGCCCCAGTGCAGCAGCGCGGCGATCACGGGGAACAGGGCGGCGCCCTTCTCGGTCAGCTCGTACTCGTACCGGGGCGGGTGCTCCGAGTAGGCGTGCCGGCGCAGGACACCGTGCTCGGTCAGGGTTTTCAGGCGCGCGGTAAGCACGCTGCGGGCCATGCCGAGGTTCGCCTGGAACGCGTCGAAGCGGCGGGTGCCGTGGAACGCCTCCCGCATGATCAGCGGCGTCCACCATTCGCCCACCACGTCCAGGGTGCGGGCGATGGAGCAGTTCATCTCGGCGAGGCTCGTCAAGCGCATGCCCGCCATGGTAGCAGTGTGAGTCTCTTGACAATACTCACCGGGTCCGGGAGGGTGAGTCCGCTCAACAGACTCACGGAGGTTCGATCATGACTCGTGTCCGACATCCCTGGCTGTCCCTGCTGGTGCTCTGCGTCGGCACGTTCGCGATCCTGCTCGACACAACGATCGTCAACGTCGCGATCCCGAGCATGATCACCGACCTGCACGCGTCGCTCGATCAGGCGGTGTGGGTGGTGAACTCCTATCTGCTCGTATTCGCCGCACTGCTGATCGTGGCCAGCCGGCTTGGCGACATCGTCGGGCCACGGCGGATGTTCGTCATCGGGCTGGCGTTGTTCGCGCTGGCGTCGGCGCTGTGCGGGGCCGCACAGACGCCCGGACAGCTCGTCGGCGCCCGCCTGCTGCAGGGCATCGGTGCGGCCGCGTTGGCACCGCAGGGAATGGTGGTGATCCAGGCGATCTTTCCCCGGGAACGGATGGGGGCCGCGTTCGGCGTGTTCTCCGCGATGGTCGGGCTCGCGGCGGTCAGCGGGCCGACGCTCGGTGGTGTGCTGACCACGTATCTGAGCTGGCGCTGGGTGTTCTACGTCAATCTGCCCATCGCGGTGGCCGGTATCGCACTGTCCTATGTGTACGTTCCCGATATCAGGACCGGGCGGCGGCACCGGCTGGATCCGGTCGGCGTGCTGCTGGCCGCGGTCGGGCTGGCCGCCGTGGTGTACGGGCTGATCGAGGGGCAGCGGTACGCGTGGGGTGCGGTCGCGCACGGCGTCACCATTCCGGAGATCATCGTGGCCGGACTGGTGCTGCTGACCGGGTTCGTGCTGTGGGAACGGCGGCATCGGGAACCGCTCGTGCCGCTGCGGTTGTTCCGTGACCGGACGTTCGCGGTCATGGTGGTGCTCAATGTCGCGGTGCAGTTCGCGCTGTTGAGCATGCTGCTGGTGAACTCGATCAACCTGCAGTCCGTGCTCGGGATGAGCGCGGTGCACGCCGGGCTGACCGGGCTGCCGCTCACGGTGGCGCTGACCGCGTTGTCCCCGTTCGCCGGGCGGCTGACCGATCGGTTCGGCGGGAAGTACGTGCTGATGGCCGGCCTGCTGCTGTACGCCGTGGGTATCGCGGGTGTCGCGCTGGTGTCGTCGACGCATGCGTCCTCGCTGACGTTCGCGCCGGTGTTGTTCGTGGCCGGGCTCGGGATGGGGGCGATCTTCGCGCCGCTCGCCACCGAGGCGATGCGTGCCGTGCCACCGGAAGCGGCCGGGGCGGCGTCCGGCATCCTGAACACGGCGCGGCAGCTCGGCGCCACGTTGGGCGGTGCCGTGACCGGCGCCGTACTGGCCAGCCGGCTCGCGTCGGCCATGCGGGCCAATGCCTTCGCGGACGCCGGACAGCTGCCGGTCGGGGTGCGTGGGCGGTTCGTGAGTGGGTTCTCGCATGCCGCGGCCGGTTTGCAGGTCGGGCGTGGCCAGTCGGTCGCCCAGGTGCCGCCAGGGACGCCGGCCGCCGACGTGCCGCGTGTCCAACTGCTGATCAATGATGTCTTCACGCACGGCTACCTGACCGCCATGCGCCCCACTCTTGCTGTGTCGGTCGCCGTGTTGGTGGCCGGTGCGCTGACGTGCCTTCTGTTGCGCCGCAACCGAAATGTCGTTGTCGTCGAAACCACCACCGCCGTCGCCGCGACCAGTTGAATCCGAAAAGGACAGTGGACATGACAGCACAGATCGTCCGCAACCGTGACGTGGCCGCGCTCAGGACGGCCGCCGGCTGGCCGGGTGCGGACCGCGCCACGGTGATCACCCTCGCGCTGCGGCTCGCGTCCGTCCGAGCGGACGACGAGGGATACGAGGTGTTCCAACAGCAGTCCGACGCGCACCCGGACGACGCACTGCCGCTCGCGTTGGCCGGGTTCTTCCAGGCCCGCGTCGGTGACGACATCGAGGCGGCCGTGGCCAAGCTTGACAAGGCGGTCGCGGCGGAACCCGGTGTGCCGCACTACTTCCGGGGCATCGCGCTGGCCATGCTACCGCCGGACATGGACCGCGCCCGGACCGCCGTCGATGACCTGCGGTTGGTCTTGGCGCTGCGCGACCGCTTCCCGTCCGCGATGATGCGGGCCGTACACCGGTGCCTCGCCATCGCCAACACGACCCTCGGCAACGACGACCTCGCCGCCGAGTCCGCCGAGAACGCGGGGCTGCGCGGGCTGCCGGCGGACTCGCAACTGCTGTTCGGCAGCTACTGGGCCACCGCCGAGGACGGCTTCCGTTTCGGCAGCCCGATGGTGATCGAGCCCGCACCGGGCGTGCATGTGTTGCAGGGATACGACTTCTGCGACTTCGCGATCATCGAGACTCGGGACGGCATCGTCGCGATCGACGCCGGGTCGACCCCGGACCGGGTCCGTGTCGCGCTGGACGAGCTCGGCCTGTCCGGCGATGTCAGCCACCTGATTCTGACCCACTCGCATTTCGACCACGTCGGCGGTGTGTCGGCGCTGATCGGTCCGCGCACGCGGGTGATCACGCATACCGCGTTCCCGGCCGAGCAGGCCCGGCAACGGAGCAGTGCGTTGCCGTTCAGCTACTTCTTCGGTCGCGGTGGCGGTCTCGACCACCACGTGGTGCCGGACCGGTTGGTCAGCGAACCGGAATCGCTGACGGTGGGCGGTGTCGAGATCGTGCTGTACCCGACGTCCGGCGGCGAGACCGACGACGCGCTGATGGTCCACCTGCCGGCCAGCGGCCTGCTGTTCACCGGTGACGTGATGATGCCGTATCTCGGTGCGCCGTTCTTCGCGGAGGGCTCGCCGGAGGGGCTGCTCGACGTGTGTCGGCAGATTCGGGAACTCGGGCCGAGCATGCTGATTCATGGCCACACACCGCTCACCGAGAACTTCACCATGGCGGCGATCCCCGGGCTGGAGGCGGCGCTCACCGAGTTGCACGGCCATGTGCTCGACGACATCCAGCGCGGCCGGACGCTGGCCGAGATCCTGGAGCGCAACGACCTGCCCGAGTCGCTGCGCGCGCATCCCAAGGCGGTGACGCCCTACGTGATCGTGCGGGAGAACTTCGCCAGCCGCATGCACCACCAGCGGACCGGGTACTGGCAGCAGGACGGGCAGGGCTTGGAACCGTTGTCCCGCAACGAACACGCCGCAGCTCTCGACCTGCTCGCCGGCGGCAGGGCGGACGCGTTCGTCGCCGCCGCGACCACCCTGCTCGACCAGGGCGACCACGCGCTCGCCCTGGCACTCGTCGAACCGGGCCTGCTGCGCTACCCGTCCAACACGGCACTCGCCGATCTCCGCCGCGCCGCGCTGCTCCGGGCGTTGGAGGAACACCAGCAGCTCAACCCGTTCAAGTTCCTGATCTACGCCGAACTGGCCGGCGTCGAGATCGGACCAGCGAAGTAGGGGTGGTTGAGGAGTTCCGGGCACTGGGTCCAGTGGCTGACCGCGTCCAGGATCAACCCTTTGGCCAGTTCGTAGTCGTAGTCCTGCTCCCCCGTGCACAGGCCGAGGCCGTAGCCGTCCTCGAGCGCGATGATGTTGTGGGCGATCCGCGATGTCGGCATGACCGGGTGGAAGTGGCCGGTGGCGGCGCCGTCGTCGAGGAGTTCCTGGTACAGGCGGCGCTGTTGGCCGCACAGCTGGGTGATCATGTCGGCGTGGTGCGGGTCGCGCGCCTTCGCGACGCCGACCTGGTACAGCGCAAGGGAAAGCGGCTCGTCGGCCGGGCGGGGTAGGCCCATTTCGACCATCGTGACCATCTTGGCGTGTGGGTCGTCGAGTGCGGAGATCGCGGCGACGCGCGCGGTGTAGTAGCGGTCGAACGCCAGTGCGTGCACGTGCCGCAACAGCTCGTCGACGTTGTCGTAGTAGTAGTAGACGGAACCGGTCGCCATGCTGGCCGCCTGGGCGACGTCCTTCATATGGATGTTCGCGGCGCCGCGATCGTTGATGACCCGCACGGCGGCTTCCAGCAGTTGCTGGCGGCGGGCTGTCTGGTTGCGGGACCGGGGCATGCTCCGAACTCTACCGAGAGGAGCCTCTTGACACGACGAGGTTATTCGTCGAACCTATCGTCAAATAACCTCCCGGAGGTTGCGCACATGAACGCAGACAGATCCGGGGCATCGACAACGGCAGGTCGCGGCCCCGTCCAGTACCAGCAGGAACTGTCCCGATCGCTGTCCGTCCGCGGCAACATCATGATCACGCTGTCCTCGGTGACGCCGGCGTCGAGCGTGTTCATCATCATTCCCAGCGTGTTGGCGGCGGTGGGAGGCGCCTCCTTCATCGCGTTCGTCGTCGCCGCTGTGGTCGGCATCTTCATGGCGTACTGCTACGCGGAGTTGTCAAGCGCGTTCCCGATCGCGGGCGGCGAGTACTCGTTCGCGGCGCGGGTGTTGGGCAAGAGCACCGGGTTCGCGCTGTTCCTGATGAACGCGCTGGCCCTGATCCTGATCGTCGGGGTCATCGCGCTCGGCGCGGGGACCTACCTGTCGGCCGCGTTCACCGGCGCCGACTCCAAGTGGGTCGGGGTCGCGGTCATCGTGGTGTGCGCGGTGATCGCCGTGCTCAACATCCGGACCAACGCGTGGGTCACCGGCACGTTCCTCGCGCTGGAGATGGCGGCGCTGGTCGTGTTGACCCTGCTGGGTTTCGTGCACGTGTCGCGACCGGTCACGACCCTGTTCCACGCGCAGACGGCCGGCAGCGGCGGCGTGCTGACGTCGGTCGGGCTCGGTCTGGTCGCCGCGCAGACGGCGACCGCGATCTTCGCCTACAACGGTTACGGCGCCGCGGTGTACTTCTCCGAGGAGACACGTGGTGTTGCCAAGGGGATCGCGCGGGCCATCATGTGGTCGCTCGGGGTCACGGTGGCCGCCGAGCTGATCCCGATGACCGCGGTGATCCTCGGTGCGCCGAACCTCGGCACGCTGATCAGCAGCCCCGTGCCGATGCAGTACTTCGTCACGGCTCGGGGCGGCGAAACGCTGAACACCATTGTCAGCCTTGCCATCGCGATCGCCATCATCAACGCGGTCGTCGCGATCATCCTCCAGTGTGGACGGACGTTGTACGGCTCCGCGCGGGACCGGGCGTATCCGGACGCGATCAGCAACCTGTTCAGCCGCATTCACCCGACGCTGCGCACGCCCGTGCCGGCCACGCTGTTCGTCGGTGCCGTGGCGGCGGTGGTCGCGGCGATCGTGCCGATCAACGCCTTGATCACGGCCACCGGGGCGACCTTGGTGGCGCTCTATCTGATCGTGGCGCTGTCCGCGATCGTCGGCAGGCGGCGGGGCACGACAGCCGGCGCCGCGTACCGGATGCCCGCGTGGCCGTTGGCCCCAGTGATCGTGATCCTCGCGCTCGGCTACGTCACATACCAGCTGTGGCAAGGAAACCGGTGGCAGGTGATCATCACGGTGGCCGCGCTGCTGGTGGGTTACGCCTACTATTACCTGTATCTGTACCGCCAGCGCGACACCCGCTGGACGATGCCGGCCCCGGTCCGCGACGACCACGCCGACAGCGAACCGGCGCCGCGAGCACCCGTCGAAGCCACGACGAGCCCAGAAACGGAGCGGTGATCCAACCGTGGCGCAGACCGAGGACGGCTACCGCCCGAGGGCCCGCGAGTTGGGCGTCGCCCTCGCCGGCATCCCCGGCCCCCACAACGCGATCACCGACGTCCCACTCGTCGAGGTCGGCTACGAGACCCTGATCGAGCACGACGGACCGCTGGTCCCGGGGTCCGGCCCGGTGCGCACCGGGGTCACCGCCATCCTGCCGCTCGGGCGGGACCGGGTCGGCCGGTCCTGCCCGGCGGGGTGGTATTCGTTCAACGGCAACGGCGAGATCACCGGCACGGCGTGGCTGGACGAAGTGGGCGCGCTGTCGCTGCCCATCGGTATCACGAACACGCACGCCATCGGGCCCGTGCACCGCGGCATCATCGACTGGTCCATCGCCACCAACCCAGACCTCGCACACCGCTGGCTGTTACCGGTGGTGAGCGAGACGTGGGACGGCTATCTCAACGACATCAACGGCCCGCACGTCACACCGGCGTCCGCCGGCCGAGCCCTCGACGCGGCGCACGGTGGCCCGATCGACGAGGGTTCGGTCGGCGGCGGCAC
>DATBCR010000158.1:0-3130 GCA_036270375.1 Pseudonocardiaceae bacterium
CCGGCGTGCCGCGCTGCAACGCTCCCTGATCCGATCGCACGCGGCCGGTGCGGGGCCGGTGGTCGAGCGGGAGGTCGTCCGGGCGCTGATGCTGCTGCGCCTGCGTACGCTGGCCACCGGGCGCACCGGTGTTCGTGCGTCCACTGTGGACACACTGATCGGCTTGCTGAACAACGGGATCGTGCCGGAGGTGCACGAGTTCGGCTCGCTCGGCTGCTCCGGTGACCTCGCGCCGCTGTCGTCGGTCGCGCTCGCGCTGATGGGCGAGGGCTTCGTGACCGACCGGGACGGGGCACGGCGCCCGGCCGCCGAGGCGATGGCGGCGGCCGGGATCAAACCGGTCGCCTTGGCCGAGAAGGAAGGACTGGCGCTGATCAACGGCACCGACGGCATGCTCGGCATGCTCGTGCTGGCGATGGCCGACATCGCGCGGCTGCTCGACGTGGCCGACCTGACCGCGGCGATGAGCGTGGAAGCCTTGCTGGGCACCGATCGCGTGTTCGCGGCCGACCTGCAGGCGTTGCGGCCACACCCCGGCCAGGCCGTCTCGGCCGCCAGGATGACCGAACTGCTGGCCGGTTCCGCCATCATGGAAAGCCATCGCGGCCCGGACTGCAACCGGGTGCAGGACGCGTACTCGCTGCGCTGCTCGCCACAGGTGCACGGCGCCGCGCGCGACACCCTGACCCACGCCGAACTCGTCGCCGACCGGGAACTCCGTGCGGCCATTGACAATCCGGTCGTGCTGGCGGACGGCCGGGTCGAGTCCAACGGCAACTTCCACGGCGCCCCGGTCGGCTACGTGTTGGACTTCCTCGCCATCTGCGTCGCGGACGTCGCGAGCATCGCGGAGCGGCGGACCGACCGGATGCTGGACAAGGCGCGGTCGCACGGGCTGCCGCCGTTCCTCGCCGCCGATCCCGGTGTCGACTCCGGCCACATGATCGCGCACTACACCCAGGCCGCCGTGGTGTCCGAACTGAAACGGCTGGCGGTGCCGGCGTCGGTGGACTCGATTCCGAGCAGTGCCATGCAGGAGGACCATGTGTCCATGGGCTGGTCGGCGGCCCGCAAGCTGCGCCGCGCGGTGGACGGGCTGACCACCGTGCTGGCCGTCGAACTGCTCACCGCGGCCCGCGCGCTCGACCTGCGCGCGCCGCTGACGCCGGCCCCGGCCACCGCGGCCGTTGTCGCCAGGCTCCGGGAACGTGTCGCCGGTCCCGGGCCGGACCGGCATCTCGCGCCGGAAATCGCTCATGCCGAACAACTGATCCGGGAATGGGAGGCCGGCTGATGTCGACCAGTGGGGCGGGATGGTTGGGGAAAGTCACTGTTCGTGCCGCGCGGGGCACGACGCTGACCGCGCGTAGCTGGGCCACCGAGGCGCCGTTGCGCATGCTGCACAACAACCTCGACCCCGAGGTGGCGGAACGACCCGAGGATCTGGTCGTCTACGGCGGGACCGGGCGTGCCGCGCGGGACTGGCCCAGTTTCCATGCCATCACGCGGGAACTGACCGACCTGCGGGAGGACGAGACGCTGCTGGTGCAGTCCGGGCGGCCGGTCGGTGTGCTGCGGACGCATGAGTGGGCGCCACGGGTGTTGATCGCGAACTCGAATCTGGTGCCGGACTGGGCCAACTGGCCGGAGTTTCGACGGCTGGAATCGCTTGGGCTGACGATGTACGGGCAGATGACCGCCGGGTCGTGGATCTACATCGGCACGCAGGGGATTCTGCAGGGAACGTACGAGACGTTCGCCGCCGTCGCCGCGAAACGGTTCGGCGGGTCGTTGGCAGGGACGTTGACGTTGACCGCGGGGCTCGGTGGCATGGGTGGGGCGCAACCACTCGCGGTGACGATGAACGGTGGCGTCGCGCTGGTGGTGGAATGCGATCCGCGGCGGGCGTCGCGGCGGGTTGAGCATCGGTATCTCGACGTGATTGCGTCCGATGTGGACGATGCGATTCGGCGGGTCAGCGTGGCCAAGCGGGATCGGGTCGCGTTGTCGGTCGGGTTGATCGGGAACGCGGCGGACGTGGTGCCGGAGTTGTTGCGGCGCGGGGTCGAGGTGGATGTCGTCACGGACCAGACGTCGGCGCACGATCCGTTGGCGTATCTGCCGAAGGGGGTCGAGCTGGACGACTGGCACGACTACGCGTCCGCCAAGCCGGACGAGTTCACGGATCGGTCGCGGGACTCGATGGCCGAGCATGTCGATGCGATGCTCGGTTTCCTGGACGCCGGGGCCGAGGTGTTCGACTACGGGAACTCGCTGCGGGCCGAGGCCAAGCTGGGCGGGTCCGAGCGGGCGTTCGATTTCCCCGGGTTCGTGCCGGCCTATATTCGGCCGTTGTTCTGCGAGGGGAAGGGGCCGTTCCGGTGGGCCGCGTTGTCCGGTGATCCGGCGGATATCGCGGCCACGGATCGGGCGATGCTGGAGTTGTTCCCGGCGAACGAGTCGCTGGCGCGGTGGATTCGGCTGGCCGGGACTCGGGTCGCATATCAGGGGTTGCCGGCGCGGATCTGCTGGCTCGGGTACGGGGAGCGGCATCTGGCCGGGTTGCGGTTCAACGAGATGGTGGCCAGTGGGGAATTGTCGGCGCCGGTGGTGATCGGGCGTGATCATCTGGACTGTGGGTCGGTGGCTTCGCCCTATCGGGAGACCGAGGCGATGGCGGACGGGTCGGATGCGATCGCGGACTGGCCGCTGCTCAATGCGTTGGTGAACACGGCTTCCGGGGCGACCTGGGTGTCCATTCATCATGGGGGTGGCGTTGGGATCGGGCGGTCCATTCATGCCGGTCAGGTGACTGTCGCCGATGGGACGGAGTTGGCTGGGATGAAGATCGAACGGGTGCTGACGAATGATCCGGCGTTGGGGGTGCTCCGGCACGTCGATGCCGGGTATGCGGAGGCTGAAACCGTTGCGGCGCAACGGGACGTGCGGATTCCGATGGCGGCGCGGTGAGTACGTTGCTCGATCAGATCGCCGATGTCGGGCGCGATGGCCGGCGTGGTGGCTACTCGCGGCACGGGTTCGATCGGGTCGAGGCTGAGTTGCGGATCTGGTTCGCCGAGCAGGCTCGGCGGCGTGGTCTTGACGTGCGGACCGATCGGAACGGCAATTT
>DATBCR010000159.1:0-12781 GCA_036270375.1 Pseudonocardiaceae bacterium
CACGTTCGATGTCGATCGGCTGCTCGATCCGGCGCATGCCCGGCAATGTGCGAATACCCGGCACCACGCCATCCGGGCTGCCGTTGAGCAGTGCGTCGTTCTCCACCGTGCACAGGCGGACGACCAAGCGGTGATCGACAACGGTTGCCAGCATCGCGATGTTCGCCGTGAGTTCCGGTGGGATCGACAGCGACGCCGTGAGTGTCGTGATCTCGGCCGTCGCGAGCGATGTCGTGAAACGCGCCTCGGGAGTCGTGGCGTACGTCGCGCCGGACGCGTCCGAGCCACGGTGTTCCTCGCGCAAATACTCCGTTGGGCCGTCCACTTCGCGCGTTTTGAGCAGGTGCCGCACCGTGTATCTCGGCCGCGTGGCGGCGAGCGGGAAAGTCGCGGGCAGGGCCGTGCGCAGCGGCACCTCGACGTCGTCGCCCGCGCGGACCTCGGCGGCGAAGGCCTGGCCGGGTGACTCGTCGACCAGGGCGGTCATCAACGTCACGGCGTCACCCCGGTCGGCAGCCCGGCGGCGACCTTGCGCACGGCGTGCACGACGTCGGCGCAGTCGTCGAGGGTCAGGTTGGCGGACAACGGAATGTCCACCGCCTGTTCGAGGAAGGCGGCGGACCGGGGCAGTGCGCGAATCGCCTCGGCCGGGTCCTGGAAGCAGAAACCCCAGTTCCAGAACGCCCGCACGTTGCGGTCGACGGGATCGCCGATGTTGCGGGCCGCGATGCCTTCCGCGCACAGGGCGCGCGTGAACCGGGCCGCCGTGCCGGGGCAGGGGTCGAGCACGCGGAACATCAGCGATTCCCCAAGCAGCGCACCGGGTGCGACCGGCGTGCGCACCGCGATCCGTGCCTCGTCGGCCAGTCCGTCGGCCACCGCGGCGTAATTGCGTTGGTGCAGGGCGACTCGCTCGTCGAGGCGGGTCAGCATCGAGCCGGCCAGTGCGGCGCGGATCTCGTCCAGCCGCCAGCCGAAGATCGGGTAGTCCAGATCGCACAGGTGGCTCGGCGGCCCGTCCGGCATCGGGAAGTGCCGGCTCATCCGGCCCTCGTATGCTCCACAGTAGACGGTCGCACGGGCGAACAGGTCGGTCGAGTCGGTGACCAGGAAGCCGCCCTCGCCGGTGTTGATCGACTTGTCGGACTGGGTGGAGAAGGCCCCGGCCACCCCGATCGTGCCGAGCAGTCGGCCGCGCAGCCGGGCACCGAGCGCCGGCACCGCGTCCTCGATCACCGGAATACCGAGCGGATCGGTCAGCGCCCGCACGGCGTCCACGTCGCTGGCGAAGCCGCGCATGTGCACGACGACC
Organism: Pseudonocardiaceae bacterium; assembly: GCA_036270375.1. Lineage (GTDB taxonomy): Bacteria > Actinomycetota > Actinomycetes > Mycobacteriales > Pseudonocardiaceae > DATEPR01. Next base: position 1,313 of record DATBCR010000159.1, read on the forward strand.
ACGGCGCGCACGTCGTCGGTGAGCTTGTCGGCCAGGTCGGCCAGGTCAAGGTTGAGGTCCGCGTCGCACTCGACGAGCACCGGGTTGTGGCCGGCCAGCCGGATCGCGGACGGTGTGGCCGCGAACGTGAACGCCGGACACAGCACCGTGGCGCCGGGCGGCAGGCCCAAACCCAACAACGCCAACGCGATCGCGGTGGTGCCGCTGGTGCAGCCGAGCGCGTGCCGGGTGCCGAAATAGCCGGTCAGCGCTGTTTCTAATCGGCCGACCTCGGTTTCGGCGAACGGCCGGAAATCGTAGCGAAAATACAGTCTGCGCCGGATGGCGTCAATGCCCGCCTGCTCGTCGGCGCGGCAGATGAAGACGTCACCACGGTCGTAGGTCGGCCACCCGGATGTCCGGACCGGGGCGCCACCGTTGATCGCGAGCGCGTCGTCGAGGGTGGCATGCATTGTCGGTAAGGAGATATCGGTCATCAGGCACCTTTCATAGCGGATCAGCCGATGCCACGATGGGAACCGCCGTCCACGAGCAGTACTTCACCGGTGACGAAGCTTGCCTGTGTGCTGGCCAGGAATGCCGCGACCGCACCGAAATCGGCCGGGTCGCCGAGCCGGCCGAGTGGGATACCCGACGTGAACTCGACCAGCCGCGCGGTCGGGTCGGCGCCGAACTGGCCCTCGACGGCGGGTGTGCGGTGGTAACCGGGCGCGAGGACGTTCACCGTGACACCGGCCGCGCCGATCTCCGCGACGAGCGACTTCGCGAAGCCGACCAGCCCCACTCGGACCACATTGGACAGTCCATAGCGGGGAATCGGCTGCTTCACGGTTTCCGACGCGATCATCAGCAGCCGCCCCCAGCCGGCCGCCCGCAGGTGTGGCAGCGCCGCGAGCGCGAGACCGATGTGCGGCAACAGACTCGTCTCCAGCGCGCGCCGGTAGTCGGCCAGCCCGAACGCAGTCACCGGTCCAGGCGGCGGCCCGGCGCCGTTGGTCACGACCACGTGCAGGGCACAGAGTTCGGCCACGGTGGCATCGACCCACGCGGCAACGGCGGCCTCGTCGAGCACGTCGACCGACGACGCGAGTACCCGGCCGGGACCGGCGTCGTCCACCGTCTTCGCGGCCGCCGCCAGTCGATCCGGGTCACGTCCGCACAGCGACACGTCCGCGCCCTCGGCGGCAAGCGCAACCGCCGTGCCGAGCCCCAGTCCGCTGGTGCCGGCGGCGACCAGCGCCACCCGGCCGGTCAGTCCGAGGTCCATCAGGACGCCGATGACACGGTCGGCGCGCGGTCGGCGGCGCCAGGGGTGCGCAGCGGATAGCCGTACCGGTGCAGTAGCGGCAGCGCGAGCGCGGTGGCCGTCGCGGCGGCCCGCCCCGGCAGGTCCCGGTGCCACCGGTCGTCCGGGCGGACCCGCACCGGCCCGCGCGCCAGCCGGTCCGGATTGCCGGTCACGGTGTGGTTCACGCCGAGCACGGCCGTGCCGTCGGCGCCGATCGGGGGTGCCGCGGCCAGATCGAGCAGCCGCAGTATGTCCTCGATGCCGCCGCGCGGGTCACGGACGAAGTCCTCGTGCCGCAACCGCGCCGAGATGGCCGGATGTCGCAGGCGGATGAGCTCGGACGCGGCGTTGAAACCGGTCCAGTACCCGGTGCTGCGGGCCGGGCTCATCGCGGGGATGTAGTCCTTGGGGCGCAGCCACGAGTTCGCGGTCGCGCGGGGATCGCGAACCATGTGCAGCACCCGGACGTCCAGGTCCCGCGAACCAGCACCGGCCAGCAGCGCGGCCTCGGCTGGGAACTTCGAGCTGTCCACGATGGTCCGCGCGCCGGACACCTCGGCGATGGCGCCGTACAGCTCGGTCATCCGGGCCGCCAGTTCGCGTGCGGCCGGCGGCTGCCGATGACTAAGACGGCCCACGGTGTGTCGCGTGCGCACGAGCCGGTCCTGCGCGTGCACCCAACGCCGGGCGGCGGCATGCGGGTCCGGGCCGCCGACGAGATCAAGTACCTTGTGCCACAACGGACAATCCATTACCGGCGTGTCACAGCCACATGTCGTGTTGGTGCCGCTGCCGAGCACTCCGTTACGCCACAGGTAGTGCAGCTCGCCGACGTGCACGACGCCGTCGAGTTCGTTGAGCAGGTTGCCGACCAGCGTGGTTCCGCTGCGGCACCAACCGGTTACGTACAGCACCCGTGGTCGCAGCGCCATTGTCGCCTCCCCAGGCACGGATCGATTGCTCGTCCAACGAGACGTGGACTGTAACCAACCCGCTTTCGGGTGTCCATAGTTGTGTATCGGTTCATTGGTTTACGCGCGGTATCTAGGGATTTCACCAATGTTGGCAATCTAATCCGGGCGCCGTCGGTGTTACCCTATCCGCCACTTCGGTCGGGAGGTACCAGCATGTCCGTGGGCGCCGAATACCGGGCGCGGGGTTGGTGGCGCGACACCACGATCCTCGACGACCTGCGGTCAGCGGCGGCGCACCATCCGGACCGGGCCGCGGTCACGGTGTACCACACGGACGGCATGCCCCCCGATCGGCTCAGCTACCCCGAACTGGCCGCCGTAGTGCGGAAATACGCCGACGCGCTGGCCGCGCTCGGCGTGCGGCGCGGGGACATGGTGGCGTTGCAGCTACCCAACTCCTGGCGGTACGCGGCCCTGCTGCTGGCGACATGGCAGCTCGGCGCGGCGGTCGTGCCGGTGCTGATGATCATGCGTGGGCGGGAGCTGCGGCACGTGCTCGGGCTGACCGGCGCGAAGGTCGTGGTCGCACCGGCCGTGCACCGGGGCTACGACTACGGCGCCATGCTCACCGACGTCGGCGCGGACACGACGGTTGTGCTGATGAACAGTGACGGCGACCGGCCCGGCACCGTCGACTTCGGCGAACATTTCGAACGGACCGAACATCCGGCCGCGTCCGTTTTGCCCATAGGTGCCGACGATATCGCCCAGGTGATGTTCACGTCCGGGACCACCGGTGAGCCCAAAGGCGTCGTGCACTCGCACAACACACTGTTCGCCGCGATGCGCGGCGAGGCACTCGCGCTCGGACTCACCGCGGACGACGTGATCGCCATGGGCTCGCCGCTGACCCACCAGGCCGGCTTCCTCTACTGCGTGCTGATGCCGATCCACCTCGGCGCCCGCGCGGTGTACCAGGATGCCTGGGACCCCAAGGTGATGCTGGACCTGGTGGCCGCCGAGGGCGTCACGTTCGGCATGGGTGCCACGACGTTCCTCACCGACGCCATCGCCGAGCAGCAGCGCTGCCCCCGCGAACTGGCCACCCTCACCAGCTACGCGTGCGGCGGCAGCCCGGTCCCGCCGATCGTGGTCGACCAGGCGTCCACCGTGCTCGGCGTGCGGGTCTACGCGCTGTGGGGCATGACGGAGAACGGCACCGTCACCATCACCCGGCCACAGGACCCGCCGGACCGCGCGGCCGGCAGCGACGGCACCCCGGTGCCGTGGATGTGGACCAGGATCGTGGACGACGACGGCAGGCCGGCGACATCGCCGAGCCAGGTCGGCCGGCTGCAGGTGCGCGGGGCGTCGCAGTGTCTCGGCTACCACCGCCGCCCGGAGATCTACGCGGCCAACTGCAGCGCCGACGGCTGGTTCGACACCGGCGACCTCGCTCGCGACGACGGCTTCGGCGGTATCCGGATCGCCGGCCGGGCAAAGGATCTGATCATCCGGGGCGGCGAGAACGTGCCGGTGGTCGAGGTGGAGGCCGCGTTGCTGCGGCTGTCCGGGATCAGGGATGTCGCCGTGGTCGGCTACCCGGACGATCGGCTCGGCGAGCGGGCCGCCGCGATCGTGGTCGCCGACCGGCCGCTGGCCCTCGACGATCTCCGCGCGCACCTCGCGGAACTCGACATGGCCAAGCAATACTGGCCGGAACGGCTGGTCCAGCTCGACGAGCTGCCCAAGACCCCGTCCGGCAAGATCCAGAAGTTCGTGCTGCGCGGGCAGATCACGGAAGGCGCCTGATGGACTTCGGAGTCTCCCCGGCCACGGAGAAGCTGTGCACCGAGGTGGCCGCGTTCGCCGACGAGGTGTTGGCGCCCTGCAACGCGTCCGACGACGCGGCCGGCGTGCTGCGGCCGGAACTGATCGCCCAGCTCGGTGCGGCCGGCCTGCTGGGGTTGCGGGTTGGCACCGGGTACGGCGGTCGCGGACTGTCCTGTGTAGACACCGGGATGGCACTCGAAGTGGTGGCACGGGCCAACTTCACGGCGTGCTACCCGATCCTCAACCACGCGCTGATCGCGGACGTGTTGGCAAGTAACGATCACCCGGCCGGCCTGTCCGAACTGGCCAGCGGCACGGCGTTGGCGGCGTTGTGCCTGACCGAGCCGGAGTTCGGCAGCGATGCGGCGCATATCGCCACGGTGGCCGAGCCGGACGGGTCGGGCTGGCGGATCTCCGGTGTCAAGGCGTCGATCATGCTCGGCACGCTCGCCACGCACGGCGTCGTGTTCGCTCGCACCGGCGGTCCGGGCGCCCGTGGTGTGACGGCGTTCTATGTGCCGCTGGACGGCGTGACGCGGACCGGTTCGCGGGACATCGGCAACCGGGCCGGCGGGCGGGCCACGCTGGAGTTCGACGGGCTGCGGGCCGAGGCAGACGACGTCATCGGCGCTGTGGGCGGCGGGTTCGTGCAGGTGATGCGCGGCTTCGACTACTCGCGGGCGCTGATCGCGTTGATGTGCCTAGGTTGTGCGCAGGCCGCGCTGGACGACGCGTGGGCACGGGCGCGCGAGCGGACGGCGTTCGGCAAGCCGATCGGCAGCTTCCAGGGCGTGGCGTTTCCCCTTGTCGAGCACCAGACGATGCTGCGCGGTGCCCGGCTGCTCGCGCTGGAGGCGTTGTGGCGCAAGGACAACGGCCTAGCGCACAGCGCGGAGGCCGGCATGGTGAAGTGGTGGGCGCCGAAGGCGGCGATGGACGCGGCGCACCAGGCGCTGCTCACCTTCGGCCAACACGCCTGGTCCGAGGAGAGCCCGATGGGCCAGCGAATGCGCGACGTGATCGGCCTGCAGATCGGCGACGGCACCGCACAGGTGGCGAAACTGGTGGCCGCGCGGGCGATCCTCGGCCGCGACGCGGCGCCATGACGGATCGTTGCTCAGTGGCCGCCGAGCCAGTGCGCGAGGCCGAGCGCGTTCGCCTGGAAGCCGCCGAACAGCGCGAACCGCGCCGGGTCGGCGTTGCGCAGCCCCTCGTCGTCGGCGAACGCGGCCAGCAGTGCAGCCTCGATGTCGTTCGGCGACGGCCCCGCCTGCTTGGCCACCGCGCACCAGTCCAGGTGTATTCGATCCATTGTAGACAGCCAGGCCGATGGTGTCGCGACGGCGCCGAAGTGGGCCAGCAGCAGGTGTTCCGCGTCGCGCTCCGCCATCGTCGCGAGACTCGTCCGGGCGGCTTCGAGGTCGAAGTCAGGTGGGGGCGTTGCCGGCCGTGGCGCACGCATCGGATGGACGAGCAATCCGGCGGCATCCCCGGTGAAAAGGGTTCCTGCCAACGGATCGAACGCCGCGAGGTGATGCTTGGCGTGCCCCGGCGTGACGAGCAGTTCCAGCGACCGAGTACCGAGCGGCACTCGATGACGGTCCCCTGCCGCGACGATGCGTTCGGTCGGGATCGGTTGCGGCACACCGTAAGCGGTGTCCATCAGCGGCCCGTGCACCCGCGCCGAACTGGCCACCAGCCGGGTCGGGTCGGCCAGGTGCCGCGCGCCCACCTCATGCACGACCACCCTCGCACGGGGAAACGCGGCGGCCAGCGCACCCGCCCCGCCGGCATGGTCGAGGTGCACGTGCGTCACCACGATCCACGCGAGGTCGTCCGGGCCGAGCCCAAGATCCCGCAACGCGGCCAGCACGATCGGCGCGGACAGGGCGGTGCCGGTGTCCACCAGTGCGGGCGCCGAGTCGTGCACGAGATAGGCCGCGGTCATCCCCGCGTGCCCACCCATCCGCGTGTCGATCAGCGTGACCTGCATGTCGGGACTCACGGCCGACACCATAGAGGAGGCGCGCGTGACCAGCACCTATGAACTGTCCCACCTCGGTGCGCTGGAAGCCGAGTCGGTGCACGTGTTCCGTGAGGTCGCGGCCACGTTCGAGCGGCCGGTGCTGCTGTTCTCCGGCGGCAAGGACTCCGTGGTGATGCTGCACCTTGCCGCCAAGGCGTTCTGGCCGGCCCGGCCGCCGTTCCCGGTGCTGCACATCGACACCGGGCACAACTTTGACGAGGTGATCGAGTTCCGCGATCGCGCGGTTGCCGACCTGGATCTGCTGGTGGCGCGCGTGCAGGACGACATCGACGCGGGTCACGCCGTCGAGGAGACCGGACCGACGGCCAGCCGGAACCGCCTGCAGACCACGACACTGCTCCGGGCGATCCGGGAACACTCGTTCGACGCGGTGTTCGGCGGCGCCCGGCGCGACGAGGAGAAGGCGCGGGCCAAGGAACGCGTGTTCAGCTTCCGCGACGAGTTCGGCCAGTGGGATCCGCGCAACCAGCGGCCGGAACTGTGGGGCCTGTACAACGGCGCGCACCGCAAGGGCGAGCACATCCGGGTGTTCCCGCTGTCCAACTGGACCGAGCTGGACATCTGGGGCTACGTCCGGGACGAGGGCATTGACCTGCCGTCCATCTACTACGCGCACCGGCGGCCGGTCGTGGTCCGGGACGGCATGCTGCTCGCGGTGACCCGGCACCTCACTCTCTTACCCGGCGAGGTGCCGGCGGAGCAGTTGGTGCGGTTCCGGACCGTCGGCGACGCCACCTGCACCGGCTGTGTGCAGTCGGGTGCCAGGACTCCGGACGAGGTGGTGGCCGAGGTGGCCGCCACACGGCTGACCGAGCGTGGCGCGACCAGGGCGGACGACCGGATCAGCGAGGCCGGCATGGAGGACCGCAAGAAGGAGGGCTACTTCTGATGGCGGGCAACCGAAAAACCGACCTGCTTCGGGTGGCGACGGCCGGCAGCGTCGACGACGGCAAGTCCACCCTGATCGGCCGATTGCTGTTCGACACCAAGGCGATCTTCGCCGACCGGCTGGCCGCGATCGAGCGCACCAGCCGGCAGCGCGGCGACGAGTACACCAATCTCGCGCTGCTCACCGACGGCCTGCGCGCCGAACGGGAACAGGGCATCACCATCGATGTCGCCTACCACTACTTCGCCACGCCACGGCGGAAGTTCATCGTCGCCGACACCCCGGGCCACATCCAGTACACCCGCAACATGGTCACCGGCGCGTCCACCGCGGACCTGGCGCTGATCCTGCTCGACGCGCGCAAGGGCATGCTGGAGCAGTCCCGCCGGCACGCGTTCATCGCGAGCCTGCTCGGCATCCCGCACCTGGTGCTGTGCGTGAATAAGATGGACCTGGTCGGCTGGTCGCAGGCCCGGTTCGAGGAGATCCGGGACGAGTTCTCGGGTTTCGCGATGAAACTCGACGTGCACGACCTTACTTTTGTCCCGATGTCCGCGCTGCACGGCGACAACGTGGCCCAGCGCGGCACCGAGATGCCTTGGTACGAGGGCACTTCCCTGCTGCACCACCTGGAACAGGTGCACGTCGCGTCCGACCGCAACCTGATCGACGCGCGATTCCCCGTGCAGTACGTGATCCGCCCGCAGGCACAGACCGACGAGCGCCTGCACGACTTCCGCGGTTACGCCGGCACGGTGTCCGGCGGCGTGTTCCGGCCCGGCGACGAGGTGCTGGTGCTGCCGTCCCGCCTCACCACCACGATCAAGGCGATCTGGGGGCCGGGCGGCACACCGGTCGCCGAGGCGTTCCCGCCGCAGGCCGTCACCATGCAGCTGGCCGACCAACTCGACATCGGCCGTGGCGACCTGATCTGCCGGCCGCGCAACCAGCCGCACGCCGGCCAGGACGTGGACGCCATCGTGTGCTGGCTCACCGATCAGTCGACGCTCGCCGCGGGCGGCCGCTACACCGTCCGGCACACCACGCGGGCGACGAAGGGTGTGGTCAGCGAACTGGCCTACCGCCTCGACATCAACACGCTGCACCGGGACGAGACCGCGACATCGTTGGCGCTCAACGAGATCGGCCGGATCCGGCTGCGCACGCAGCAACCGCTGTTCTTCGACGAGTATCGCCGCAACCGGCTCACCGGCAGTTTCGTGCTCGTCGACGACACCACGAACAACACGGTGGCCGCTGGCACGATCCTGGCACCGAGCGTGCCGAACGTGGTGTGGCACGCCACCGCGGTCGACCGGACCCAGCGCCCGTCGCGCGGCGCCACCGTCTGGCTGACCGGGCTGTCCGGCTCCGGGAAGTCCACTGTGGCCGTTGAGATCGAACGGCTGCTCGTCGCCGGCGACCGGCCGGCGTACCTGTTGGACGGCGACAACCTGCGGCATGGCCTGAACGCCGATCTCGGTTTCAGCGCCGCCGATCGCGCGGAGAACGTGCGGCGGGTCGGCGAGGTGGCCAAACTGTTCGCCGACGCCGGTGTGGTCGCGGTGGTGTCGCTGATCAGCCCGTACCTCGCCGACCGGGACGCGGTGCGGGCCGTGCACGACCTCGCCGATCTGCCGTTCATCGAGGTGTTCGTCGACACGCCGCTCGACCTCTGTGAAACACGCGACCCGAAAGGCATGTACGCCAAGGCAAGGGCCGGACTGATCAAGGGATTCACCGGCATCGACGACCCGTACCAGGCGCCGGCCGAACCGGAACTGGTGTTGCGCCCCACCGACGGCGACCCGGCGACGATGGCCGCGAAGGTGGTCGCCGCGCTCGACGAGTTCGATCCCTGACGGCTTTCCGTACTCGAATATCGCCACCGCGCGAATTGCCGCGCCGGGGTTTCCTAGCGCTGCGACAAATTCGAAACCGCGTTGGAAAATGAGCCTTTCGTCGGTCGGTCGATTACCGTATTGTGGCGCCAATGCGGCTGTCTGCCGGTACCGATGTCGTGCCCGCTCGTCGACTGTGGCTCGCGGTGTTGTTGGGGAACCTGGCCCTCGGCGCGAGCCTGCAGGCCCTGCCGGCGCTGGTGGTCCGCCGATTCGACGGCGGTCCGGTGCTCGTCGGTTTCGCGGTCGGGATGGCGTTCGCGGCAACCGCGCTGTGCCGGCCGATCGCGGGCTACTTCGCGGACAGCGGGCAGGCCAGGGTGACGGTGTTCGTCGGCGGCCTGCTGGCCGCTGTCGGCGGTGTCGGCCAGCTCGCCGCGCCCGACCCGGCCCTGTTGCTGGTGGCCAGGTTTCTCATGGGTGCCGGTGACGCCGCGCTGTTCTCCGGTTCGCTGCCGTGGGTGCTGGCCGGCACGCCCGCCGATCGGCGCGGCCGGGTCGCGAGCTGGTTCGGACTGTCCATCTGGACCGGTATCGCGATCGGGCCGGTGCTGGCCACCGTGCTGCAGTACTGGTTCGGTGACAACGCGGTGTGGATCGCGGTGATCGCGCTCGGCTGCGCGGCCGCCCTGCCGGTGCTCAACACGCCCGGCCAGCCGTCTCCGGCCGAACGGGCGTCCGGTGGCTGGCGGGCGCTCGTCCCGCGTGGTGTCGCGCTGCCGGGGACGGTGCTGTGGCTGGCCAGTTACGGCTACGGCACGGTCGGCGCGCTGGCGGTGCTGTTCCTGCGGCAGAGCCACCACGGCGGCGACGGCGTGCCGCTGACCGTGTTCGCCGCCGGTTACGTGCTGGTGCGGGTGGTCGGCGGCCGGTGGATCGACCGGTACGGCGGGGAAGTCGTTGCCAGCACGAGCTTGCTGGTCGAACTCGCGGGTCTCGCGCTGGTGGCCGCGTCGGTCAACCTGCTGACTACGCTGGCCGGGCTGGCGCTCGCCGGCATGGGTGTCGCGCTGGTCTATCCGAGCACCGTGACGATCACGTTCAAACGGGCCGGCCTGCTGCGGGCCGGCGCGTCGGTCGGCGCGATGACGTCGTGTTGGGACATCGGGATCATGGTCGCCGGGCCGCTCGGCGGGGTGCTCGCGGCCGGCGTCAACTACCGGTTCGCGTTCGCGTTCGCGGCAGTGCTCACCGGTGCGGCGGCATTGTTGGGGCGGTGGATGATGACCCGCCCGGCCGTGGCGGTGTCATGATCAAGGGCATGACTCGACTGTTGGTGGTGCTGGTGGCCCTCGTCGCGGTAGCGGCCGGCTGCACTGCGGACACCGCCGGGAACATCACCGCGGCCATCGCCCCGCCGTCGGCCGTGATCGCCGGGTGGCACGAGACGACGCTGCCCGCCCCCGGCGCCCGGATACTGGCCATCACACCGAACGGGAACGGCCTGCTGGTACTGGGTTCGGTGCCCGGACCGCAGGGCCGCGCACCCGGCGCGTGGACGACGACGGACGGTAAGACGTGGCACGCGGTTCCGCTACAGCCGCACACCCCGTACGCCTTCCAGGCGGAGTTGGCCCTAGTCGGTTCGGCCGGCGGGCGGGTGACCGTGCTCGGCGAGGCTTTCGGTGGTGCGCACAGCAATCCGCGGCTGACGCTGTGGACCGGCAGCGTCGCGGGCCTCGTGGAGTACGAGCAGCCGTTCGAGATGTTCGGCGGCCCGCACGCGATCGCCACCAACGATGCCGCCGCCCTGCCCGGCACGGCGTTGCTGGTTGGCCAGTGGGACGGCAGCAGCGGCCGGTACGGGGCAGCGGTGTGGACGTCACCGAACGGCAGCCACTGGACCAGGAACATGAACGACCCGGCGCTGGCCTCCGCAGCGGGCGAACAGACCAGCGCGCTTGGCGCCGCCGCCGGCCCGATGGGCTTCCTCGTCGCGGGCGACACCGTGCACGGCGCCAACCTGGCGCCGCTGGCCTGGACCTCACCGGACGGCAAGGCGTGGCAACGGATCGCGGCACCCAGCGTGCCGACCACCGGCCAGTACGGCGGCGCCACCGCGGACCAGGCGACGTGCGAGGATACCGGCTGCGCGCTGATCGGCACGGTCGTCGGCCAACAGCGCACCGTGTTGTGCTGGCCGGTCGGCGACACCGGGGGCAAGGTCACGATCGGCGCGGTGCGGATGGGGCCGAGCGGCACCACAATGCAGGTGTCCCAGGCATTCCGGCACAACGGCACGGTGTTCGCGGCGATACGCCTGAACAACACGGCCCGCCTGGTCACCTTTGCCAGCGACTGCACCGGATCGCGCGACCTGACGTTGCCGGTGGTCTCGCGCGAGGCCAGAATCGGCGCCCTGCCCAACGCCCTGCTGCTGGCGACCACGGACCTGACGGTCAGCCGGCTGTGGTTGCGGTGACGGTGACATTGGCGCGCTCCGCGCGCGTGGCGGGCTGTGACACTGGCTCGCTCCGCTCGCGGGGCGGGCCGCTTTTATGCGGCGCCTTCCCTACGCTCGCTGGGCGAGCTCCGGGAAAACGCCGCAGCGGCCCGCCAGGGTGTCGGCTTGCCGTGACATTGGCGCTGTGACATTG
>DATBCR010000160.1:0-4890 GCA_036270375.1 Pseudonocardiaceae bacterium
CAGCGACATGGTCGCGGTGCTCCAGCCGGTACTCAGCACACTGTTCGGCAACGGATTCTCCGGCCCGTTCGCGATGCTCATGTTCTCGGAGGACGTGCAGTCCTACGACGTCAACCGCACCGCGAAGACCATCATGGCCAAGGGGAACATGCGGTCGATCACGAAGATCGGCGGGGTGACGATCGACGACGCGTTGACGCCGTACCTCGCGATCGCGACCGACAACAAGGCCAAGGGCACGCCGGACACGTTCTTCCTGAGCTACAAGACGCCGTTCTGGAACACGGCGACCAACCCGCTTGCGACGCCGTCGCAGTTCGTCAATGGCTACTCGCAGTTCGGCGGCGAACTGATCATGGGCAAGGTGAACGTCGCGTCCTGAGTCCGACCGGTCGTCCGGTCGTCCGGTGCGGCCTGTTGTACCAACGCCATATCTGGCATAAACCTGAATGGGTCTATGCCAGATATAGCGTTGGAGATGAAATGGTGGCGTTGCCGGTCACGTTGGACGCGCTCGATCCCGAACTGCGGGCCGCTGTGGCCGGCAGCGAACTGCCCGCCATGGTGGACCCGCATCCGCTGCTGCATCGGCTGCGGCGGGAGTACCGGGTGACCGAGGCATACGGGGTGGTCTCGGTGTACCGGTACGACGACGTGGTGACGGTGTTGCGTGCGGCGTCGTCCGACGATCGGCATTTTCCGTTGTACCGGCCGGAGTCCGTCGTGGACGAGCCCTCGTTCCTGCACCGTGACCCACCGGATCACACGCGGTTGCGGCGGGCCGTCGGTCAGCGGTTCACGACGCGACGGGTGACCAGGCTGCGGTCTTTCATCCAGCAGCGGGTCGACGCGGCGATCGATGCCATCGTCGATGGGGAACTCGACCTCGTCCCGGCACTGGCCGACCCGTTGCCGGTCGCCGTGGTGTGCGAGTTGTTGGGCGTGCCGGTCGCCGACCGGGCGTTCGTCGGGTCATGGCCACGGGTGCAGCTGTGTTGTTCGTTCGAGCCCGGTGCGTTACAGGCGCTCGCCGACGCGATGGCGCCGGAGGCGGCGGTTCCGGTGCCGGACACCGAACTTCGGGACTACTTCGTCGCCTTGGTCGATGAGCGCGGACGGCGGCCCTGCGATGACCTTGTCTCCGAGTTGCTGGGTGAACTCTCCGTCGCCGAGGTCAATGCCACGGTGCGGCTGCTGTTCGTCGCGGGGTACGAGAACGCGGCGAACCTGTTGGGACCGGGACTGCTCGCATTGCTGCGTTCGCCCGCCCAGTGGGCCGCGGTGGCCGCGGCTCCCGGGCTGGTGCCCGGCGCGGTCGACGAGGCGGTGCGGTACTGCGCGCCGTTTCCGTTCGCACGACGTGTGGCCGCGACCGATCTGGATGTCGGCGGCTACCACATCGAGCGGGGGCAGCAGATCATCGCCTGGATCGCGGCGGCCAACCGCGATCCGGACCACTTCGTGGATCCCGACCGGTTCGATGTGCACCGGACGGCGAACCGTCATCTCGGCTTCGGCAGCGGTGTGCATGCCTGCCTCGGCGCGCCACTGGCCCGCATGCAGGCCGAGATCGTCTTCGAAACCCTGACGCGACGCCTCGTCGACCCACAGCCGGGGCGGGCGGCGTATCGCATGGACGCCTTCCGCTGTCTGCGGTCGCTGCCGGTGCGTGCCGGTTTCCGGCCGGCCTGAACCGGGACCGGCTACCAGGCACGGACGGCTGCCCACGGCATCGTGTTGCGCGGAACGTGTTCACTTCGGCTCTGGTCGGGGACCGCCTGCCGCAACAGGGCGGTGAAGTCCGCCGACGGCTCGAGGCCCAGTTCGGAGCGCAGCAGATCGCGGTAGGCGTTGTACTTGCGGCGGGCCTCCAACTGGCTGCCCTCCGCAAGGTAGGCCCGGATGAGCAGTCCGTAGGCGCTCTCCCGGAACGGGTCCGCGCGGATCGCACCCAGTGCCGACTCGACCGCCGCGCCGTGCGAGCCGGCGTCGATCAGCTTTCCGGCCAACGCCTCCAGCGCGTGGATGCGCAGTTGGTGGAAGCGTTCGCGTTCGGCCACGAGCCAGTCGTCGTCACCGAGGTCGGGGTCGATGTCGTCGTAGAAGTTGCAGCGCATGGCCGCGCTGAGCTGGTCCGGACCAATGTCGGCCGAGGGGATCAGCAATCCGAACGCGACTGTTGACACGGCACAGATGTCGACTGTAATTCCGGCCGCGAGTCTCAGGTCGTAGAACGAGGCTTCGACGACCCCCGGGCAGCTCTGTTGCAGCCGCCAGATCGCGGACCGCAGATTGGCCGTGGCGCGGGCGGTACGCGTTTCCGGCCATAATTTGCCGGCGGCGTGGCCACGCAGAACCTGTCCCGACCGGACCTGGCCGGAGCGGATCGCCAGCAATGTCAGCAACCGCTGGCTGGTGACGCCCAGCGAAACGGAATGTCCACCCACGTTCAGCTCGAACTTGCCGAGAACTCTGAGGCCGGGCTGGTCCTGGATATCGGGGCCGGCCAACTGGCCCTGATTGTTGTCGCCTGTCAAGTCATTATCGGCTGGTACACGATCTGACATGGACACCCCCGGTCCGGCTGAAGTGACCCCACGAGAACGGACGTATTCGTGCATTCGGAAGTATGTCATCGGCTACTGGACAAGTCCACAATACCCCAGCCGGAACCTGACCATCATCCAAACGGACTAAATTTCCGCCCGGTCGACCACACCCGGCGACAACCCCGGTCCCCCGGTGGGCCGATTCTGTATACAACCGGGATGACCCATCAATCCTCCACAATGGAGTATCTCATGTGATGCATCGCCGGCGGCTGAAAATTACAGTGACGTCCTGAAATGCCCGGTCAGCCGGCGAATGCGACGACGTGCGCCGGGGCAAGTCGACCGGCCACGATCTCCGCACGGGCGGCCGCGAGCGTCGCCACGATGCTCGCGGTCTCGTCCGCGCCGTACACCTCGGCGACGGCGGCGCGCTGTACCCGCAACGCGAGCAGTCGCCGGTGCAGCAACGTCGCGGCCCAGTCGCCAAGGTCACGCATCGCCACCTCGATGAAGCCCGCGTCGGCGAGTTGGGTGCGACGCTGAAGCGGCGTGGCCGTCGCGAACACGTCCGACGGGTGCGACTCACGGAACTCCGCCGACGGCTCACCAGCGGGCCCGACCAGGCTGACCTCCTCGGTGAACGTCAGCAGCCCACCGGGGCGCAGGATCCGGTGCGCCTCGGCAAGGGTGGCCGCCATGTCCGCGAAGTGCGAGACGGCACCGGTGGCGAACACGATGTCCAGCGTCGCGGACCGGATGCCCACCTCGGACACCGAGGTGCCGACCGGGAAACAGCGCGGCGTGCCGATCTCACGGGCCACTCGGCCATGTTCCACCACGAGATCGCAGCCGATCGCGAGATCCACCGGAATGTCCCGGTCATCGAGGGCGCCGAGCACGTAGCGCAGCACACCGCCGATACCACTGCCGAACTCCGCCAGCCGCAATGGCCGGTCCGGTGCGTTGTCGCCGATCGCGGCCACCACGAGGTCGCAGCCGGCCGCGCCGAAATGGCCGAGCAGGTCCATGCCGCGCAACCGGTTCCGCCCGATCACCTGCTCGGCCGCCGACCAGTCCCACAGCGCCTGGTACAGCGCCCGATGGTAACCGCGCTGTGCCGCGACCTGATCCAGTCTCACCGTTGCCCCCGTTTTCCCTTGTCAGAACGGGATTTGACATGTGTGACCCGGAAAACCAAGCTACTACATACGGATACGCAAATACAACGGAGTGTCGCCGGATGGGATTCGCGGACTGGGCGGTGGACCGGTTGCTGCATCTGCCGCCGCCCACGACCCGGCACTACGATGTCGAGTACGGCCTCCGGATTCCGTTGCCGGACGGCATTGTGCTGCTGGCCGACCGCTACCGTCCAGTCCGGACCGGGCCACAACCGGTCGTGCTCGTGCGCACCCCCTACGGCCGGGACTTCCTCACCGGCCGGGTGTTCGGCGCGGCACTGGCGCGACGCGGTTTTCAGACGGTGCTGCAGAGCGTGCGCGGCACGTCCGGCTCCGGCGGCCAGTTCCGGGGGCAGCACCAGGAGCGCGACGACGGCGTGGCCACCGTGGCGTGGCTGCGCGCCCAGCCCTGGTGCGACGGCCGCATCGCCATGGTCGGCGGCAGCTATCCGGGATACGCCCAGTGGGCGGTCGCACCGTACGTCGAACCGCCGCTGGCCGCGATCTGCCCCGGTGTCACCACATCCGGTGTGGAAGACCAGTGCGGTGACGTGTTCGCGTTGCGCGGCACGCTGTCCTGGGTCGCCCGGCTGGACCGGCAGGCGAGCCTGCGCCTCGGCGGCCTGCTACCGGACCGGCGGCATGCCGAGCGGATGGCACGGGCGATGACGCACCTGCCGATGCGGACGGCGGACGTCGTTGCCGTGGGACACGAACTGCCGCTGTGGCGCGAACTGCTGGCCAACGTCGCTGACGTTGGCCACTGGGCACCCGCCGACCACAGTGCCGCACTCGGGCGGGTACGCACTCCGGTGAGCATGGTCACCGGCTGGTACGACCACCATTTGCCCTGGCAGCTACGCGACTTCCGAGCAATCGGCGACACCGGCGTACCGGCCAGGATCACGATCGGACCGTGGGGCCACGGCGATCTCGCCACGACCGCCGCCATGGCGTCCGACCAACTCTCCTGGCTGGCCACGCACCTGGACGGCGTGCCAACCGAGACCCGCGCCCCGGTCCGGGTCTTCCTGCAGCACGCCGACCGGTGGCTGGATCTGCCGGCCTGGCCGCCGGAGTCGGTGCCGACACCGCTGTACTTTGCCGCCGGCGGCAGGCTGACCTGGACGGCACCACCGGCCGGCGCGCCGGCCCAG
>DATBCR010000161.1:0-4529 GCA_036270375.1 Pseudonocardiaceae bacterium
CGGGACGTCCACGCGGTCGACGCGTTGTCCACCCTCAGCCACTCGTCCCGGCACACGAAATGCAGACTCTCGTTACGGGTCAACGCACCGGGCAGCAACCCGGCCTCGCACAACACCTGGAACCCGTTGCAGATACCCAACACGGGCATGCCCCGCCGAGCCGCCGCGACAACCTCGCCCATCACCGGCGCGAACCGCGCGATCGCGCCGGCCCGCAGATAGTCACCGTAGGAAAACCCGCCGGGCAGGATCACCGCATCCACCCCACGCAGATCCGCGTCCCCGTGCCACAGGCCGACCGCCTCGGCCCCGACGAGCCCGATCGCGCGCGCGGTGTCCGAGTCATCGAGACTGCCGGGAAAGGTGATCACCCCGACCCGCGTGCTCACGCCACCTCCTCGCTTGCGCTCGTCGGCCGCATTCGCGAACGCGCCTGTGACATTGATTCGCTCGCAAGCTCGCTCATACCTCGACCCGCCGCACGGTCCACTGCTCGATCACCGGATTCGCCAGCAGGCCGTCCGCGATCCGGGCGAGGGTGGCGTCGTCGACCGAGTCGTCGACCTCCAGCTCGAAACGCTTGCCCTGGCGGACTTCGGTGACCCCGGTGAACCCCAGCCGGGGCAGGGCGTTGGCTACCGCCTGTCCCTGCGGGTCGAGGATCTCGGGCTTGGGCATGACGTCGACGACGACACGGGCCACGGGTGGACTCCTGGCGAAGGAAGGGGTGGGCGGTACTGCCGGATACTACCTGAGCTGGGTGTTCGCCCTGAGCGAGACGGGTGGCGGGCAGCCGCCCCTCAGGTGGAGGCTGCCCGTTATGCGACTACTAGTGTTGGGCGGCACAGTATTCCTCGGCCGGGCCGTCGCCGCCGAGGCGATCACTCGGGGTCACCACGTGACGTGCGCGGCCCGTGGCACGTCCGGCACGGTGCCGGCCGGCGCCACGCTCGTGCCGATCGACCGGGACGTGCCCGACGGGCTGGCACCGTTGGCCGGCGCCGAATTCGACGCGGTCGTCGACGTGGCGACGATTTCGTATCCGTGGGTGGCCGATGCGCTGGCACAGCTCGGCACGCGCACCGGGCACTGGACGTTCGTGTCGTCCATCAACGTGTACGCCGACCACGACGTGCCCGGCCAGCGGCCCGGCGCCAACCTGCTGCCGCCGCTCACGGAGACCGGCAGCCGCACGCTCGTCAACCCGGACCAGTACGGCTCGATCAAGGTGGCCAGCGAGAACGCGGTCCTGGAAACCATGGGCGACCGGGCTTTCGTGGTCCGGCCGGGCCTGATCACCGGACCGGACGACACCGGCGACCGCTTCGGCTACTGGCCGGCCCGGTTCGCCCGCGGCGGCCGGGTCGTGGTGCCGGACGTGCCGACACAACCCGTGCAGCACGTGGACGTGCGCGATCTCGCGGAGTGGATCGTGGACGCCGCCGAGAAGGACACGACCGGGGTGTACGACGGGATCGGGCCGGCGGAGCCACTGCCCGGCGTGCTGCGGGCGATCGCCGATGCCGTCGGCGTGGACGTGGAACTGGTGCCGATGGCGCCGGACGCGCTGGTGGCCGCCGAGGTGAACTACTGGGGTGGGCCGAAGTCGCTGCCGCTGTGGCTGCCGCCGACGCACTGGGGGCTCGGCGCGCACGACGCGACGCCGTCGCTGGCCGCCGGCCTGCGCATCCGACCGCTGAGCGAGACTGTCACGGCCACGCTGGACACCGAACGCCAGCTCGGCCTCGACCGGGAACGCAAGGCGGGCCTGAGTCTCGCTCAGGAGGCGATCGTCCTGGCAGGCGCCTGAGCCTGGCGGCGATTCAGGGACGGGCGAACGAGCCCCGGATACGTCGTGGGCCGGGCGCCGTAGTGCAGCGCGATGTCCACCGCGTCCAGCACGGCGGCCGCGATCCCCGGCCGAGCGAGGTGCGACGCCGGCACGGCGATCCGTACCAGACGTCCCAACCGGGCCGCCCGAGCCGCACCGAGCACCGCGGCGCGGCACCACCACGGCTCGGTGTGTTCACCCTGCCACGGCTCGGTGCCCGGCCCGAGCACCCGGCCCGGCAGCAGCTCACCCGACCGCAGGTCACGCACCCCGCGCAGCTCGGCACACACCCGGAAGCCGTTGCGCCGCAACACATCCAGCGTGCCAGGTGGGACAAGCCAGCCGCGCGGCGCGAAGCCGTCCACTGTCAGGTCGAGTTGGCCGAGGGTAGCGAGCGACGCGATCAGCTGCAACCGCGTCTCGTGCGCCGGCAGCACCGCGGTGACGGCCGGCCAGCGCGCCGGGCACGGCCGGCCGGCCAGCCGGTCGGAACCACGCAGCAGCAGGGCGTCACCGCCGGCCAACCGGCCGCGGAGCCATTCGGTCACGTGCGGCGCGGCGGCCAGCCGGGCCGGCGTGACGGCGAGGGACAGCGGCACCAAGCGTCGGTCCAGTTCGGCGGCCAGCCGTGCCGGCACGTCGAGCGGGCCGCCACCGAGGCCGGACACCGAAACGACCAGTCGGGAACTCACGACTCCAGTGCGCCGCACCACGGTGACCGTCAGGAGTCACCGAGGTGTCGTGGCGACGCAGATCCGGGGAAATTCCAGGTCGGCTCTACGAAGCGGCCGGCTGTCGCCGGGAACGCTGCAGGATGATGCCGTTGCCGTCCGGGTCGTCCACGCTGATGTACCGGCCCCACGGCGCATCGTGCACACCGTCCGGGAACGTAAAGCCCTGCGCGGACAACTGGGCGTGCCAGGTGTCCACGTCGTCGACCTCGAGGACAAGACCCCGCGTGGAACCGGCCGGCATGGAGTCGAACCAGGTGACCAGGGTGACCGATGCGCCACCGCCCGGCGGGGCGAGGTGCACCCAGCGCATTTCCGGGCTCATCACGGCGTCGTTGATCTCCGTGAACCCCAGCACGTCCAGATAGAACTTCTTGGCCCGATCCTGGTCGGACACCGGAATCGACACGACGCTGATGTTCATCAGACTCCTTATACCTTTAGGAATTGCCGAGTTGGGTGAGCACATCGTCGAGCCGATCGGAAATAGCGCCGCCCCAGCCGCCGGACATCGACCGGAAGGCTCGCAGGTGAACCTCGTTGGTCAGGTCGAATCCGGAATGGATACCGACCAGCACCGTGCCCGCCACGCCGTCGCGTTCGGTCGGGGTCAGCTCCCAGCGCATCACCGTGTCCATGCCGGGCATGCCGCGCCACGTGTAGGCGAGCGTCTTCTCGGGGTCGAGTTGGATGACCTCACAGTGGACGATGCCGTCGAAATAGGGCGGGACCGGCTGCGTGCGGAAGGTGAACTTGTGGCCCAGTTCGGCCACGAAGTCGTTGGGCATCAGCCAGGCGGCCAGCGCGTCCGGATCGGTGATGGCGCGCCAGACCCGCGCCGGCGGGTGCCGGTAGAAGGTCTCGGTCCGGATGGCCGAATCAGTCCTGCCCACCGATGTCCTCCGTCGTGTTCGTCTGTGCGTCCAGGTACTCGCCGAGCGCGCTGAACTTGGCCCGCCAGAACCGCTGGTAGCTACGCAGCCACAGGTCGACCTCGCGCAGGCCGGCCGGTTCGAGCTGGTAGATCCGCTGGCGGCCGGCGCGGTGTTCGCTGACCAGCCCGGCATCGCGCAGCACCCGCAGGTGCTGGCTGACGGCCGGCCGGCTGATCCGGAACGGCGCGGCCAGTTCGGTGACCGACCGCCCCGCATCCGTGAGCAGGTCAAGGATGCGGCGGCGGGTCGGGTCGGCGATGGCCGCGTACACGTCGGTGGTGGCGGGCACGGCGGAAGAATACGTAAGGAGTTGCTTACGCGTCAAGCCAGTCCGCGAAGGAGCGGCCGGTGATCCGCTCGTACGCCGTCACGTAGCGGTCCCGTGTATTGGCAACGACATCACGCGGCAGCGGCGGTGGCGGCGCGGCATCGGCACGGTCCCAACCGGACTCCGGCGACACCAGCCAGTCCCGGACGTACTGCTTGTCGAACGACGGCTGCGCGCGACCCGGCCGGTAGCCGTCCTCGGGCCAGTACCGGGACGAGTCCGGCGTCAGCACCTCGTCCGCGAGCACGAGCGTGCCGTCCGCACCCTGACCGAACTCGAACTTGGTGTCCGCGAGGATCAAGCCCCTGGCAGCCGCGTGTTCGGCGGCCCGGCCGTAGACGAGCAAAGTGGTGTCCCGCAACCGCTCGGCGACGTCGCGGCCAACCGCCGCCACGACGGCGTCGAACGCGATGGCCTCGTCGTGCTCGCCGATCGGTGCTTTCGTCGTGGGGGTGAAGATCGGCGCCGGCAAACGGTCCGACTCGGTCAGCCCGGCCGGCAGCGGCACACCGCACACCGCGCCGGTCCGCCGGTAGTCCAGCAGTCCCGAGCCGGCGAGATAACCCCGCGCCACGCATTCCACGTCCACCATGGACAACCGGCGGACGAGCAGCGCCCGGCCACGCACCTCGGCCGGAATCCGAGGATCGTCCGCCGCCACAAGGTGATTGGGCACCAGGTCGCCGAGCAGTTCGAACCAGAAC
>DATBCR010000162.1:0-6015 GCA_036270375.1 Pseudonocardiaceae bacterium
GGCCCGTTCAGGCAGTTGTCGAGGCAGACCTGGACCTCGCGCAGCAGTTGCGGCACCTGGGAGTAGAAATCCGGAAATGTCGCGGTCACGTCGAACTGCTTCATGCGGATCTTGGCTCTGCGTTCGTAGTCCTCTATCGCCCGCTTTTCCTGCTCGGCGTCGCCGTGCAGGACTCGGGAGAAGTCGATTCCCTGCAACGGCAGGATCGCGACTCGCAGGCGTTGTTTCCGTGCTTTCTCGTCCGCGGTTCGGATCGACCTCGCCAACGCCGACAGCAATGGTGGATCGCTGAGGCTGGCGCCGACCATGATGACGGCGTTGTGCTGGAAGAGATCGCTGAGAATCGCGCTGGACAGCGTCTGCGAGTCGATCGTGTCCACTTCGCTCAGGATGACGGGCGCCTCGCCGCTGTTGTCCTCCGGCACGTAGCCGTGCAGGTGCAGGATCACTTCGGTCGGCCGGAGGTACTTGAGCTTCTCCGACTCCGGATCGGTGTGCGGGCCCTTGCCGTGGTGAACCAGCACGGATTCGAAGAAGATCTCCTGTTTGGCCTTGCCGACGCGCGCGAGGTTGAGGATCTGCAGTTCGCCTTCCAGGAAGCTGTCGTAGTTGGTGGTGACGATCTGCACGCTGATCCCGCGTTCGGCGAACACGGCCGCCAATTCCACGATCGTGGTGACCAGATTGCCGCGCTGCCAGGTCTTCTCGCTGTAGAGCAGCGTGCGCAGCTTGTTGACGACCTTGCGCATCCACGCGTCGCCGTGCATGTCGGAGTACATCTGGCAGGCGATCGACGCGGCTTCCAGCGGCGTGTACGTCTCCATGATCGTGCGCCGGGTGTCCCGGTCGGGAACGTGGTCCTCCAACAGCCGGTTCACCAGTTCACGCCAGCTCACGCCGGTCCGGTCGATCGAGACACCGGCGCCCGCGTAAATCACCACCGACTTCTGGCCGGCGAGCTGCTGGATAATCTGGTGCACTTCCGGTTGGCTGAAGTAGGGCCTGTCGCTACGCGAGAAGGACACACAACACCCCCGGACTCCGCTCGACGTACACAACCACGTCGGCTGGTGTCCTACCAATGTTACATGCGGTAGGTCGGGGGCGGACAATGTGTCACATTGTTGACACCGATTACTCGCGACCGATTGCCCGCACCGCTGCCGGCGCGAACACGTCGGCGCAGCACCGCACGTGGGGAGCGGTGGACAGCACAAGCCCGGTCGCGTGGCCGCGGCCACCGGCCGTAGGCTGTGCGGACATGAGCGCCCCCGTGTTGACCGCGGTGGCCTGGCCCTACGCCAACGGCCCCCGCCATATCGGTCACGTGTCCGGCTTCGGAGTCCCTTCGGACGTCTTCTCCCGGTACATGCGGATGTCCGGGCACGACGTGCTCATGGTGTCCGGCAGTGACGAGCACGGCACCCCCATCCTCGTGCAGGCCGACAACGAGGGCCTGACGCCGCAGCAGACCGCCGACAAGTACCACCGCGTGCTCGTCGACGACATGCAGGCCCTCGGCATGACCTACGACCTCTACACCCGCACCACCACCGGCAACCACGCCGAGGTCACCCAGCAGATCTTCCTTGCCCTGCACCGCAACGGCTACGTGGTGGCCCGCTCCGCCATGGGCGCGATCAGCCCGTCCACTGGCCGCACCCTGCCCGACCGCTACGTCGAGGGCACCTGCCCGATCTGCGGCTACGACGGTGCCCGGGGCGACCAGTGCGACAACTGCGGCAACCAGCTCGACGCGATCGACCTGATCAACCCGCGCTCCCGGATCAACGGTGAGACACCGAAGTTCGTGGAGACCGAGCACCTTTTCCTCGACCTGCCCGCGTTCACCGCGACCCTCGGCAAGTGGCTGGCCGGCAAGACCGACTGGCGGCCGAACGTGCTGCGCTTCACCCAGAACCTGATCGACGACATGCGTCCCCGCCCGATCACCCGCGACCTGGACTGGGGCGTGTCGATCCCGCTGGACGGCTGGCGCGACCAGCCGCTGAAGAAGTTCTACGTCTGGTTCGACGCGGTGATCGGCTACCTGTCCGCGAGCGTCGAATGGGCGCGCCGCTCCGGCGACCCGGACGCGTGGCAGAAGTGGTGGCACGATCCGGCCGCGCGCTGCGTGTACTTCATGGGCAAGGACAACATCACGTTCCACGCCCAGATCTGGCCCGCCCTGCTGCTCGGCCACAACGGTGCCGGCGATCTCGGCGGCGAGCCGGGCACGTACGGCACGCTGAACCTGCCGAGCGAGATCGCGTCCAGCGAGTTCCTCACCATGAGCGGCTCCAAGTTCTCCACGTCGCGCCGCCGTGTCATCTATGTCCAGGACTTCCTGGCCGAGTTCGGCCCGGACAGCCTGCGCTACTACATCGCGGCCGCCGGCCCGGAGACCCAGGACGTCGACTTCACGTGGGACGAGTTCGTCCGCAGGACGAACTACGAGCTGGCCAACGAGTGGGGCAACCTGGTCAACCGGTCCATCTCGATGGCCAACAAGAACGTCGGCGGCGTACCGGCACCGACCCGTCCCCAAGCCGCTGACGAGGAGCTGAAAGCCTTGTCCCGCAAGGCTTTCGATGTAGTCGGCGGCAATCTCGGCCGGGCCAAGTTCCGGGCCGCGATGGCTGAGGTGATGAAAGTCGCGCAGGCGGCCAACAAGTACCTGTCCGACCAGGAACCATGGAAGCGCAAGGACGACCCGCAGCGGCGGGACACCATCCTGCACACCGCGCTGCAGGTCGTGTCTGACGTGAACACGATGTTCACGCCGTTCCTGCCGCACTCGGCCCAACAGGTGCACAACGCCCTCGGCGGCACGGGCGTGTGGTCGGCACAGCCGACCATCCAGGAGGTCGACGACCTGGACCGGCCGGACCGCGGGTACCCGATCCTGACCGGCGACTACTCGGCCGAGCAGGCCCGGTGGGAGTCCACGCCGATCGAGGTCGGCCGGCCGCTGGACAAGCCGACGCCGTTGTTCGCGAAGCTCGATCCTGGGCTCGGCGACACCGGACCGGACTTCGCCCCGATCGAGAGTGAGTAAGAGGACCGGCGAACTGCCACCGGTACCGGAGCGCCTTCCGGTGCCGGTGGCCGACGCACACACCCATCTGGACGCCTGCGGCGCCACCGACCCGGACGGCGTGCGCGCCATGCTCGACCGGGCCGAGGCGGCCGGCGTCGACCGGGTGATCACCGTCGCGGACGACCTGACCGCCGCCCGCTGGGCCGTCCAGGCGTCCACCTGGGACAGTCGCGTGTTCGCCGCCGTTGCCGTACACCCCACCCGGACCGCGAAGTTCGGCGACCACGACCGCTCGACCCTGAAGGCCCTCGCGATCCATCCGCGCGTCGTCGCGATCGGTGAGACCGGTTTGGACTACTACTGGGACTACTCGCCACCCGACGCCCAGCAAGCCGCTTTCCGTTGGCACATAGCGCTTGCGAAGCAGGTGCGGAAGCCACTGATGATCCACGACCGGGACGCCCACGACGACGTACTGTCCATTCTGGACGAAGAAGGCCCACCGGAGAAGGTGGTCTTCCACAGCTACTCCGGCGATCGGGCGATGACCGAGCGGTGCGTCGCGGCGGGCTACGTTCTCTCGTTCTCCGGCACCGTCACCTTCCGTAACGCGGCCGCGTTACGCGAGTCCGCCGCGATCGTGCCGGCCGGTCAACTACTCGTGGAGACCGACGCCCCGTTCCTCACCCCGCACCCGTTCCGCGGCCG
The DNA here is from genome assembly GCA_036270375.1 of Pseudonocardiaceae bacterium. GTDB lineage: Bacteria > Actinomycetota > Actinomycetes > Mycobacteriales > Pseudonocardiaceae > DATEPR01. The sequence goes on from DATBCR010000162.1 coordinate 3,749, forward strand.
CCCGAACGAGCCGTACTGCGCGGCTTACACCGTCCGGGAGTTGGCCCAGCTACGCGGCGTGAGTGACACCGAATTCGGCCACACTCTCAGCACTACTGCCGAACGGGTGTTCGGTCTGGACCGGTTGGCCCAACAATGACCCCGCGTCCGACCACCGGATCACTCCGCAGTGTGATGAAGGGCACGTATTTTCCGCGGGGTGTTTGCGCAACCCGCCAGAACCCGTTACGGTCCCGTGACCGATGCCCCTAACGGACCAAGGACGGCCCGTAGGGGGTCACCCGCAGTCGAGACGGCGTCGTGTCGGGGCCGGACCGCCGCAAGGCGGACCGGGACACACGGCGGCTACGGGAGCTGGCACACCACCGAGTACCGCGCACCGAGGAGGACGGGACCTTCGAGGACATCGACCCTGATGGATTCGACCCGAACACCCGCGCGGAACGCGTATGGAGGAATCGGCCCTGTGATCGCGAGCGGTGACTATCGCAGCCGGACCATGTCCGGTGTGCGTAGCGGAGTGACGGCAGAGACGGACTGGTTCGGCGGCGGTTACCCGCCCGGCTACCACACCCAGCAGGTCATGGCCGCGGTAGCGGTCAAGGAACGGCCCAGGACGATGGACATGACGGCCACATCGGCCTTCACCATCACCACCGAGGACGTGCTGGACGTGCTCGGCCCGGACGCCGACGACGTGCTGGCCACCGCGCACCTCGACGTCGACGCGCTGATCTCGATGATCAACGCCGAGACCATGCTGCTGCCCCGCTTCGACGACGAACTCGAGGCGATGTTCGCCGCCGAGGCCGCGGCCGAACCGGTGCCGCGCGGCATGGGCCTCGCGCAGGCCGACGAGACGTCCGTCGAGACCGTCGGCAAGCGCTGGAAGAAACGGTTCCTCAAGGCCACCATCGCCGCCATCCTGCTGTCCGCGACCGGCGGCGGTGCGATGGCGATGGCGATGGACAAGGACGTCACCGTCGATGTGGACGGCCAGCAGACGCACATCCGCACGTACGACGCCACCATCGGTGCCGTGCTGCGCGACCAGGGCATCACGCCCGGCCCGCACGACTCGCTGAGCCCGTCGCCGAACGCGCAGGTCACCGACGGCGGCAAGATCATGCTGCAGCGCGGCCGCCTGCTGCGTCTCGTGGTGGACGGCGTCGAGCAGGACCACTGGACCCGCCAGCAGACCGTCGGCGACGCGTTGCGCCAGATCAAGCTGGTCGCGAACGGCGCGTGGATGTCCGCGGCGCCCGGCAGCCCGATCCCGTTGCGGGGCCTCGCGGTCGAGGTGCGCACCGCCAAGGCCGTCACGATGATCGACGGTGCCAACGCCCCCCAACAGTTCACCACCACCGACGCCACCGTCGGCGATGTGCTGCGCGACGCGAAGATCGCACTCGGCCCGAACGACTCGGTGAACCCCGGACTGAAAGTTCCAGTCACCGCGGGTATGCAGATCCTTGTCAGCCGTACCGGGGTGTCTGTGATTACCGTCACACAAAGCATTCCGGCGCCGGTGCAGAAGATCCAGGATCCGAACAGCGACGAGGGCACCCAGACCGTCCAGAACCCCGGTTCGGCCGGCTCGGAGATCGTCACCTACCGGGTGACGGCGGTCAACGGCAGGGAAAGCAAGCGCGAGCAGATCTCCGTGCAGATCACGCAGCAGCCGGTGGCCAAGGTGATCGTCGAGGGCACCAAGCCGCTGCCGGACGACGTGGTCTGGGACCGGATCGCGCAGTGCGAGTCCGGTGGCAACTGGAGCATCAACACCGGCAACGGCTACTACGGCGGCCTGCAGTTCAACGAGGCGACGTGGCTGTCCAACGGCGGCGCGATGTACGCGCAGCGGGCGGACCTGGCCACCAAGGCCGAGCAGATCACGATCGCGGACAAGGTCCGGGCCGCGCGTGGCTACGAACCGTGGCAGTGCGCGGGCGAGCTGGGCATCCACTGAGTCCGGAGCGCGTCAGCTTCGGCTGAGCACCACGGTCCCGGTACTGTGCGTCGGGTGAACGCCGAGGTCGCCCTGCTCGGCCCGGCGGATGTCCGCGCCCTGGCCGCCGCGCTCGACGTGCGCCCGACGAAGCGGCTCGGCCAGAACTTCGTGCACGACGCCAACACCGTCCGCCGAATCGTTGCCGCTGCCGGTTTGTCGGCGACCGACGTCGTTCTCGAGGTCGGGCCGGGACTCGGGTCGCTCACGCTTGCGTTGTTGCCGGCCGTGCGAACCGTTGTGGCCGTGGAGATCGACC
>DATBCR010000163.1:0-3277 GCA_036270375.1 Pseudonocardiaceae bacterium
CGGCGAGCCAGGACGCCGGTGACGCCGAACCGCCCAGCTCACCGGCGGTGTACGTGTTGAAGTCGCAGTAGCCGCAGCGGGTGGTGCAGAACGGGACGTGCACGTACACCCCGAACGGGCGGTCGCCGAGACCGGCCGTGGCGGAGGCGGGCAACGCGCCGTCGGTGGGTGCCGGGTCACCGGCCGGCAGGGTGGCAGGCACCCGTCCAGTGTCGCCTACCACGACGTTTGTTCCCGGGGTGAGCCTCGTCCCAGCATGCGGATACCCGTGGACCACCGTTCGGGAGCGTGGCACGCTGGGATCATGTCCGCGACCGAAGTGCACTTGGTGGCCCGCCGCCATGTGGACTTCCGTCGCGTTTCCAGCTCGTTGTGCCGGCGCGGTCACTGACCGTCGCCGTGCCGTTTTCTCACCCAGCCGGCGCCGGGCGCGCCTGCTGAGGTATCCCACCACGTGCACTCCGGGACCGAATGCCGGCGGCTCAGCGCCCCGACCACCGGAGGACGACCGTGTCATCCACGACGACCCGCGGTGTCCCGACGACCGACGGCGCACCCAAACGCGCGCATGTCCGGCGGGGTGAGGGCCAGTGGGCGCTCGGTTACCGTGAGCCGCTCAACCCCAACGAGCGGTCCAAAAAGGACGATAACCCGCTCAACGTCCGCGCCCGCATCGAGAACATCTACGCGCACCGGGGTTTCGACTCGATCGACCCCGCGGACCTGCGCGGCCGGTTCCGCTGGTTCGGGCTCTACACGCAGCGCAAGCCAGGCATCGACGGCGGCCGCACCGCGGTGCTGGAGCCGGAGGAACTTGACGACGAGTTCTTCATGCTCCGGGTGCGCATCGACGGCGGTGCGCTGACCACCGAGCAGCTCACCGTGCTCGGCGAGATCTCCCAGACCTACGCGCGGGACACCGCGGACATCACCGACCGGCAGAACATCCAGTTCCACTGGATCCGGATCGAGGACATGCCCGCAGTCTGGTCAGCACTCGAGGGCGCCGGCATGACCACGATGGAGGCGTGCGGCGACAGCCCCCGGGTGATCCTCGGCTCGCCGGTGGCCGGCATCGCGACCGACGAGATCATCGACGGCACGCCGGCGATCGAGGAGATCAAGCACCGTTTCGTCGGTGACAAGGCATTTGCCAACTTGCCGAGGAAGTTCAAGACCGCGATCTCGGGTCTGCCGGACGTCGCGCACGAGGTGCACGACATCGCGTTCGTCGGTGTGCGGCATCCCGAGCACGGCCCCGGTTTCGACCTGTGGGTCGGCGGCGGGCTGTCCACGAACCCGATGATCGGCAAGCGCCTCGGCGCGTGGATCCCGCTGGCCGAGGTGCCGGACGTGTGGGCGGGCGTGATCAGCGTCTTCCGGGACTACGGCTACCGGCGGCTGCGGCACCGTGCGCGGATCAAGTTCCTGGTCGCCGACTGGGGTCCGGAGCGGTTCCGGGAGGTCCTGGAGACCAAGTACCTCAACCGCGCGCTCATTGACGGCCCGGCGCCCGAGGTGCCGGCGCACCCACGGGACCACATCGGCGTGCACCGGCAGCGGGACGGCCGGTACTACGTCGGCGCCGCGCCGGTCGCCGGCCGGGTGTCCGGCGCGACACTGGTCGCGGTGGCGAAAGCGGCCGAGCGGGCCGGTTCCCGTCGGGTTCGGCTGACGCCGCAACAGAAACTGCTCGTGCTGGACATCGCGGAGTCGGAACTGGCCGGGCTCAAGACCGAACTGGCCGGGCTCGGGCTGCCGACCGAGCCGTCGCCGTGGCGGCGCGGTGTGATGGCGTGCACCGGGATCGAGTTCTGCAAGCTCGCGATCGTGGAGACCAAGGCGCGGGCGGCCCGGCTGGTCACCGAACTGGAGGCCCGGCTGGCCGATGTCCAGGGCGACATCGCCGATCCGGTGAGCGTGCACGTGAACGGCTGCCCGAACTCGTGTGCCCGCATCCAGACCGCGGACATCGGGCTGAAGGGCCAGATCGTCACCAACGCGGCCGGCGAGCAGGTCGAGGGATTCCAGGTGCATCTCGGCGGCGGGCTCGGCCTCGACGCCGGGTTCGGCCGGAAACTGCGTGGCCACAAGGTAACCGGCGCCGAACTGCCGGATTACGTGGAACGCCTCGTGCGCAACTACGTGACGGGCCGGACCGATGGCGAGCGGTTCGCGCAGTGGGTCACCAGGGCGGACGAGGCGGCCCTGCGATGAGTGAGCGAGCAGCGGTCGCCTGTTGCCCGTACTGCGGTGAGGAGGATCTTCGGCCGGAGGAGGAACCGCACGGCGCGTGGCTGTGCCTGTCCTGCCGTCGGGTGTTCGCGGTGAAGTTGGTCGGACTGTCGTTCGAAGGAGTGGTGCGGTCGTGACTGCGACCAGTGACCTGAAATCCATCGCCGAGACCGCAGCCGCCGAACTGGCCGGGGCGAGTGCGGTTGAGACGTTGGCATGGACCGCCGAGATGTTCGGCGACGACTGGATCGTCGCGTCGAACATGCAGGACGCGGTGCTGATCGACCTTGCCGTGCAGGCGAAGCCGGACGTGGACGTGCTGTTCCTGGAAACCGGCTACCACTTCGCGGAGACCATCGGCACCCGGGACGCGGTGGCGACGGTGTACCCGCGGATCCGGATCGTGAACGCCGAGGCGGAGCAGTCCGTCGCCGACCAGGAGGCACAGTTCGGCAAGCTGAACCAGACCGCGCCGGACCGCTGTTGCCACCTGCGCAAGGTGATCCCGCTGCGCCGGACCCTTGCCAACTACCGGGCATGGGTCACGGGCGTGCGCAGGGTCGACGCCCCGACCAGGGCGAATACCCCGATCGTCGACTGGGACGAGCGCAACGGCCTTGTGAAGATCAACCCGATCGCGGCGTGGACCGACGACGAGTTCCATGCGTACATCGCCGAGCACGGCGTCCTGGAGAATCCGCTGGTGTCCGACGGCTACCTGTCCATCGGCTGCGCGCCGTGCACCGCGAAACCGTTGCCGGGCGCCGATCCGCGCAGTGGCCGCTGGGCCGGGCTGGCCAAGACCGAGTGCGGCCTGCATGGCTGAGCAGCTCACGACTCAGCCCACGACTCAGCCAACCGCGGCCGCCACCGTTGTCGCGGACAACCTGGACGCGCTGGAATCCGAGGCCATCCACATCTTCCGGGAGGTGGCCGGCGAGTTCGACCGGCCGGTGATCCTGTTCTCCGGCGGCAAGGACTCCACCCTGCTGCTGCACCTCGCGGTCAAGGCGTTCTGGCCGGCTCCGGTGCCGTTTCCGTT
>DATBCR010000164.1:0-3542 GCA_036270375.1 Pseudonocardiaceae bacterium
CGGACGACCTGCTGGCCAGTCACGTCCGGTACCTCGGCCCGCGCTCGGACGCACCGCCCGGCCCCGGCGACGTCCTCGGCGCCAGCCACACCGACCGCCAGTCCAGCTTCCTTGTCCGGCTGCCGGCCGGCACCACCGCCCGCCCGGTCGCCGATCCGTGGGTGGCCAAGCCGGTGACACTGGAGGACTTCGTGCTCGGCTACCTGACCGTGAGCCGGTCCGACGACTCGGCCGAGGTGACCCGATGACCGCCACCCGAACGTCCGAATTGGACGGTGTCACGGTCCGCGAGCGGGTCGGCGCGCGCGACCTGCTGTGGCTGACCTGGCGCCAGCACCGCTGGATGATCGTCTCCGGCGCGGTGCTCGCCGCGGCGCTGGCCGGCTACATCCTGTGGAACGCGGCGGCGATCACCCCGGGGTCCTACCAGCAGTGTGGTGGTTTCTGCCTGTCACCGCAGTTCTTCGGGCTGTTCTACGGCCGGGAGGGGCTGGCCGATCTGCAGATCGACCTGACAGTCGGGTTCGGCTGGATGGTCGCGGTGTTCTGGGCCGCCCCGCTACTCGCCCGCGAGTACGACCAGCGCACGAATCTGTTGGCCTGGAGCCAGGATGTGGCCTCGACGCGGTGGCTGGCCGGCAAGGTCGTCCCGCTCGTCGTCGTCGCGGTGGGTCTGGCGGCGGCGCTCGGCGCGGCGGCGGGCACCTTGGGCTACCGCCTCGTCACGGTTGACAACTCCTTCAACTCCTTCAACGAGTTCAGCGGCTTCCACTTCGAGGCGTACCCGCCGCTGCAGATGGCCTACGCGCTGTTCGGATTCGCACTCGGCCTCGCGATGAGTGCACTGGTGCGGCGGACAGTGCCGGCCATGGCCGGCACTGCCGTGCTGTACATCGGCGTGCGGGTCGCGGTTTACTTCGCGCGGCCGTACTACCTGCCGGTGGTGCGCGCGACCGGGGCGCCGGGCGACTACCCGTTCGCCCGCCTCGGCCGCGGCAACCTGGACCTGGCCAACGGCGACCTGGACTCCGCCGGCAATGTCATACCCCCGGACCAGATCAGGCTCCACGGCGATCCCGGCAGTTTCACGGCGTACCAGGACTCGCTGCGCCGGGACGGTGTCGTCGCGACCTTCACCGACTACCAGCCGGCCTATCGGCTGGTGCCGTTCCGGCTGATCGAGACGGGGATCTTCGTGCTGCTGGCGGCCGCCCTGTTCACGGTGGTGTGGCTGCGGATGCGGCGGTCCACCTCGACCAGTTGACGCCGACATGGGTCCATTCGCGAGGGTCGGGCGAGATGGCCCACTTGTGGTCGACTGACAAGCCGTCGGCCAGCACCTATGGTCAGTGGATGTCGTCGCGACCGCTGCGGATCGTGCTCGTCGACGACCACGAGATGGTGTTGCAGGGCCTGAAGGCGATGTTGGTGCCGTTTCGCGGCCGGGTCCGGGTGGTCGGCGAGGCACACGGTGGCCAGACGGCGATGGACGTGGTCGCCACGCTGGCGCCGGACATCGTGCTGTGCGACGTCCGGTTGCAGGGCAGCAGCGGGTTGGACCTGTGCCGGCTGCTGATCGAGCGCACCCCCGGCCTGCGGGTGGTGCTGCTGAGTGTCTACGAGGACGAGCAGTACCTGTTCGAGGCGCTGCGCGCGGGCGCCCGCGGCTACCTCGTGAAGCGGATCGACGGCGAGGAACTGGTCCGCAGCCTGGAACGGGCCGCGGAGGGCGAGACCGTGATCGACCCGACCCTGGCCGGGCGCGCCGTCGACACCGCAGCCCGGCTGGCCAGCGGCGAGTACTGGCCCGGTGCCCGGCACGGCCTGACGCACCGGGAGAGCGAAGTGCTCGCGCTGGTGGTCACCGGGCTGTCCAACCGGGCGATCGCGGTCCGGCTGGTGGTGGGGGACGAGACCGTCAAGAGCCACCTGCGCTCGATCTACCGCAAGCTCCGCGTGAACGACCGGGCCGGCGCGGTGGCGACGGCGTTGCGTGAGGGGATCTTCCGGTGAACGAGCTTGCTCGTGAACTGATGTCACAGGCGCGTTCGCGAATGCGGCCGACGAGCGCCAGCGAGGCGGCGGCGTGAGGAGCTTGCGAGCGAACCAATGTCACGGGAGCGAGCTTGCTCGTGAACTGGTGTCACAGGCGTGTTCGTGATTGCGCCGATGAGCGGGGGCGTGGAGGTAGCGTGGGCGAGTTTGCTTGTGAACTGGTGTCACAGGCGTGTTCGTGATTGCGTCGATGAGCGCGGGCGTGGAGGTAGCGTGGGCGAGTTTGCTCGTGAACTGATGTCACAGGCGCGTTCGCGAATGCGCCGATGATCGCCAGCGAGGAGGCGGCGTGAGTGATCCGCTGCTCGGGCTCACCGACCGGGAACGGGAGAGCACGCTGCTGCTGGCGATCATCGAGGCCACGGCGGAGGGGCCGGGCGTCGAGCCGCTCGCCGCTGCGGTCGCCAAGTTGATCGTGGCCGCCACCACCACGGACGTGTGTTTCGTGCACGTTCTCGACGACACCGGCCAGTCGCTGTCCCTTGCCGGCGCGACGCCGCCGTTCGACCGTGAGGTGGGCCGCGTACACCTCGCGCTGGGCACCGGCGTGACCGGCTGGGTGGCCGCCCGCCGCCAGGCCGCGGTGATCGTGGACCACAAGGAGAGCGATCCGCGCTACCTGCGGATTCCGGGGCTGCGCGGCGAGGATTTCGCGTCCATGGCGTCCGTGCCGATGGCGAGCGACCTGGCCGGCCTTGTCGGCGTGCTCAACGTGCACACGAGGGACCGGCGGGAGTTCACCGAGCGGGACATCCGGCTGCTGACCACGATCGGCAGCCTGCTGGCCGGTTCAGTGCACCTGGCGCGGCTGCACCGCCAGGTCGCCCAGCGCGAGCGGGCCAACGAGCGGTTCGCCGAGCAGGTGGTTGCCGCGCAGGAGGCCGAGCGGCGCAGGCTGGCCAGCGACATCCACGACGGCATCTCGCAGCGCCTTGTCAGCCTGGCGTACCGGCTGGACGCGGCCGGCAACACGGTCCGCACCGACCCCGTGTACGCGGCTGAACAGGTGCGGCTGGCCCGCGAACTGGTCAACCTGACCCTGGACGAGGCCCGCACCGCGATCGGCGGCCTGCGCCCACCCGTGCTGGACGACCTAGGCCTGGCCGGCGGACTCGCGAGCCTCGCGCGGTCGGTGCCGGCGGTGCGGTGCACCCTCGATCTGGCGGACATCCGGCTGCCGGAGCACGTGGAGCTCGCGCTGTACCGGATCGCCCAGGAGGCACTGCAGAACGTGGCCAAACACGCGTCGGCGGGGTCGGCCTGGGTGGTGTTCACGGTCGAACCGGGCATGGCGACCCTGCGGGTGACCGACGACGGCGTCGGCTTCGACCCGTCGGCCGATCCACCCGGCGGCCCCGACTCGGAGTCCTACGGCCTGGCCAGCATGGCGTGGCGAGCCGAACTGGTCGGCGGCGACCTCGACGTGACGTCCCGCCCGGGCCGAGGCACCATGGTCACCGCACGGGTGCCGGCTCGCTGACCACGGC
>DATBCR010000165.1:0-3462 GCA_036270375.1 Pseudonocardiaceae bacterium
GCGAATCTGCCAGCGGGAAGGAGAAACCGTGGAGCACGAGCCGGAGCGGATACCGGTGCTCGCACTGTGGAGCGCGCCACGCAGCCGTTCCACCGCGTTCGCGCGGATGATGGCGGAACGGAACGACCGCGTGGTCGTACACGAACCGTTCTCCCAGGTGGTCGACTTCGGCGAGGTGAAAGTCGGCGACCGGGTCGCACGCACCGAACAGGACGTGCTCGCCGCCCTCCGTGCCATAGCGGCGGCAACACCGGTGTTCTTCAAGGACACCACGGACTTCCACTACCCGGCGCTACTCGCCGACCACGCCTTCCTGACGGCCGCGACACACACCTTCATCATCCGTCACCCGGCCGAGGCGATCGCCTCGCACCACGCCCTCAACCCGGACCTTGGCCGCGACGAGATCGGCTTCGCGTGGCTGCACGAGATCTTTGCCGCCGTGCGGTCCGCCACCGGCACGACGCCGATAGTGATCGACTCGGACGACCTGCTCGACCGGCCGGCCGACACCGTGCGGGCGTACTGCTCGGCGGTGGGCATCCCGTTCCTGCCGGACGCGCTGAGCTGGCAGCCCGGTATGCGGTCGGAATGGCGGGCGACCGGCCGGTGGCACGAGTCGACCAGCAGGACGGCGGGTTTCACGCGCGGGTCGGGCGGTGGGGCCGAAGTGGTCGATGCGAACCCGATGCTGCGGGCCTACCTCGACCACCACCTGCCGTACTACGAGCTGCTGCGCGCCGCCGCGCTTCGGCCTGAATAGTCACGAGTGAGGGGAAGTCTCTTGACGGACATGCTCGTGTCCGCCGCCGTTACCCGGCTGTGCGACCCGGTTGACATCTCCGGTCATCGCGACAACACGGCCATCTCCTCGGCGACGGACACCAAAGCGGGCGGGTTCAACGTGTGGGGGAACTCGTTCGCCGCCGAGTGCCTGCCCGAGGGCGGCAGCCTCGTCCACGTGGCCGGCGTTCCCTTCCGGTTCCCGCCGGTCTGTGCCGGGCCGGACAACGTCCGTTGCGCCGGGCAGTTCATCACGGTGCTAGCGGGCAGGTACGACTGGGTGCACGTGCTGGCGGCGGCGGAACGGCGCTGTGAGGACACCGTCGAGCTGAACTTCGGTGACGGCTCTGTCGACGCGGAACCGTTGCGGGTCTCCGACTTCTGGGCGGCGCCGGCCTGGTTCGGCGAACTGCGGGCGTTCGAGAGCCCGGTCATGCACTACCCGCACCACGTGCAGCGGGGCGTGTCCGCGGTCATGTGGGCGCAGCGGGTGCCGGTGACCCGGCGTGCGGGCCTCGCCGGCATCCGGCTGCCCCGCAACGTCGCCGTGCACGTCTTCGCGGTCACCCTCCAGCGCGCGGAGGCCGGAACATGACCACGGCACAGACGTACATGATCACCGAGCCGGCACCGGAGTTGTGGTACCGCGACCTGATCAGCTGCCTGCAGGCCACGTTCGGTTCGCTGCTGGTTCGGGCCGGCGCCGACCCGCTGGCCGTGCTCGGCGCGGGCTGGCGGTTCCTGCACCTGCCCGGCGACGTCAGGTCCGAGGAGTTCTACTACCCGTGCCACGACGCCGATCTGGGCGCGGCCCTTGCACCGCACCACGAACTGCACTCGCGCTGGTGGCAGCCCGCCGACACCGACGACGTCTGGCGGGAGGTCCGCGAGACCCTGGCCGATGACCGGCCGGTCATCGCCGCGGTGGACAACTTCCACCTGCCGTTCCGGCCCGCCTACGGCGACGTGCACGCCGCCCACCTCGTGGTGGTCTACGGCCTGGACACCGCCCGTGGGCTGGTGTACGTCTCGGACGCGATGCCGCCCGCGTTCCGCGGTGCCGTCCCGATCGACGCGTTCCAGCGGAGCTGGGGTTCGGCCAACCCGACGGACGTACAGGACGCGTTCTTCAGTGATTCACGGATCGGCCGGCGCTGTCTCGATGTCCGGCTCGACAACCAGCCCGCGCCGCTGACCCCCGAACGGCTCGGCGGTTACCTGCGCGCCGACGCCGACGCCTTCACCACAACCACCTCGGCCCGCACCGGTCTCGCCGGATTCGATGAGTTCGCGCGAGAGCTCGTCGACCGGTGCCGCGCCGGGGACGCCACCGCGTTGCGCGAGCTCTACCCGTTCGGATGGGGCATGCAGGCGCAGGCATCACTGCACGGTGAACTCCTGCGCCGATGCGGCCGGGAATGGGGTGATCCAGCGCTTGCCGGCGCCGGACGGGCGGTCGAGGCCGTCGCGCACGCGTGGACCGGGTTGCGGATCACCGGCGCGCACGGTCTCGACGATCCCCGCGCCATCCGCGCCGACATCGCGCACCACACCACAGTGCTGCGCGGCAAGTACGCGTACGCCGTTGATGCCGTCAGCGCCGCGATCATCCCGGGGGGACATTGATGAGCAAGCTGGCAGCGTTCGGCGGTACCGCGGCCGTGCCGAGGGACCGTCGCCGCGTGGCCTGGCCGCTGGTCGAGGACGACGACCGCAAAGCCGTACTCGACACGCTCGACGGCGCCAAGCTGGTGTCCAATTCGGACGGAGCGAACCCGGTCGCCACCCTTGAGGAGCACTGGGCGCGGCGGTTCGGCTTCGACCACTGCGTCGCGGTGTCCACAGGCACCGCCGCACTGTCCCTTGCGCTGGCCGCGCTCGGGGTCGGGCCGGGAGACGAAGTGATCGTGCCCGCGCTCAGCTTCATCGCCACCGGGCTCGCGCCGGTGCACCAGATGGCCGTTCCCGTGTTCGCCGATGTCGACCCGGTCACCTTCAACCTCGACCCGCACGACGTCGAGCACCGGATCACCCCGACGACCGCGGCGATCATCCCGGTACACCTGCACGGCGCGCCCGCCGACATGGACCGGCTCACCGACATCGCGCACAGGCACGGCCTCGCCGTGATCGAGGACGCCGCGCAGGCCCCCGGCGCGACCCACCGTGGGCGGTCGGTCGGTGGGATCGGCGACGCGGGAGCGTTCAGCCTGCAGGCCACCAAGAACATCCCGACCTGTGGTGAAGGTGGCCTGCTCGTGACCGGCAACGCCGAACTGGCCGAGTCGGTGCGCAGGGGCAGGCAGTTCGGCGAGGTGATCGAGAGTGGCCGCGACCGCGACTACGTGTCCTACGGCATTGGCTGGAACCACAAGATGAACGCCGTCCAGGCCGCGTTCACCGACGCGCAGCTCACCCGGTTCGACGAGTACGAACGCGCGCGGCAACGCAACGTCGCCGACTTCATCGCCCGGCTGGCGGTGCTGCCCGGCCTGCGCGTGCCGACCGCGCTCCCGGACACCACGCATGCCTGGCACATCCTGCGGTTCCGGTTCGATCCGGCCGCGTTCGGTCTGGACCCGGCACGACCGGAGGCGCTGCGCGCAACACTGCGGCGGCTGCTGCGCGCGGAAGGCGTGCCGATGTCGCAGTACCAAGTGATGCCGCTGCCCGACCAGA
>DATBCR010000166.1:0-4475 GCA_036270375.1 Pseudonocardiaceae bacterium
GATGCCGAGCACGATGCCGATCACGACCGGTGCCACGGCCAGCCATGGCCAGCGCCGCCGCTGCCTGGTCTGCGACGCCGTGCGTGGCGGGCGGTCGGTGCGCCGTCGGAACGGCCGGCGGTTGGCCTGGCGTAGCGCGGAGTCCAAGGGCCGCAACCACTTCTGGACCGGCGGTCGGGCCGCCGGGCTCCGGGCCAGGCTGCTGGTGGCCACGCTCCGGGTCCGGGCCGGTAACGCGGACACCGCGCCAAGGTCCCGTTCGTGCTGGTCACCGGCGAAGATCCGGAGCGCGAGCAGGCCGAGCTTGTAGCTGTCGCTGGCCCTGGTGGCCAGTTCCTCGTCGCCGAGATCCTCGACCCGCCAGTCCGGCGTCTCAACGGCCGCCAGCACCGAGTCCGCACCCAGCCGCATCGCGTCGCAGTCGATGAAGAAGCACCGAGGCCGGACGGCCTGGCTGAACAGCAGGTTGTGCGGCGACAGGTCGCCGACGACGATGCCGAGTCGGTGGAACAGCGCGATCGTCTCCACGGTGTCCCGCAGGAACTCCAGCCGAAAGCGGTCGGTCACGGTCAGGCCGCGTTCGCGCAGGTACTGCCGGTCGTTGAGCAGGTACTGCGTCTGGGCCAGCACGGTGTCGCGGCCGGTCGTCCACGCCAGTTCCACCATGAAGTCACGCGGCGCGCGGGGCATCACGAAACCCCGGACCACCCCGTCGCGGCGCACCAGGTTCACCGGCCACGCGGCCCGCTCGGTCAGCCGCCGCTGGGTCGGTTCGTCCAGTTCCCGCGCGAACGTGACGAACTTGCGCAGCGCCGCCACGTCGACGTCGTCCACGACGCGGGCCGAATACTCCTTGTAAACCAAGGTGTCCGGCCCGTCCAGCAATTCGTACACGGTGCCCTGGCCGCCGGACCCGATCTTCTTGAGCGGGCCGAGCAGCCGCACGTCCACCTCGACCGGGGTGGGCGCGGTCATGGCGGTGCCGATCCGTTGGGCCACACGGCGACCACGGTGCGGTCGTCGTCGAAGGTCTCGCGGGTGAAGTCCAGGACGTGGGCCAGCCCGAGTGCCGGCGGCGGCTCGGCGAGCGTGTCGGCGAACAGCCGGCCGACCTCACCCCTGCCGTCGCCGAGCGGGTCGCCGAACCCGTCGGTGCCCAGCACCAGCACCGATCCCGGGGCCAGGTCGACATCAACCGCCGCAACGGATTCGGGTACCCGTGGCAGCCCGACGACCTCGGACGTGAACACGTCGGCCATCGGATCGATCTTGTCCGGGAACACCGGGCACCACTCCCCCGCCCGCAGCACCCACGCGCTGGAGTCGCCGACCCGCACCACCGACGCCTGACCGGATCCGTCGGTGCCCGGCCGGACAAGCGCCGCGAGGAGTGTGGTGGCCAGCAACCGTTCGGCCGCCTCGGGCGAAGTGCCGGTGCTGTGGTTCTGGCGGGCCGCGTACTCGACAAGCGACCAGCTGGCGCAGCGCACCAACTCCGGCCAGTCCACGGCGTCGGTGCCGGAATCCAGACAGCGCAACAGGAAGTCGACCGCCGCCCGGCCGGCGAGCGTCGCGCCGAGATGCGCGAGCGGCCCGCCGGACACACCGTCCGCGACCGCGGCGACCACGGCGCCGGAATTCGCGTGTGCGGCGACCGCGAAATCGTCCTCACGCGGGTTGCCGTGGAAACGGTGCAGGTAGCCGCGTACCGACGCCGCCCGGACCGTGAACCGCGGCGTGGCCCACCCGTCCAGCACGGTGTCCGGCCGGTGGTGCGGCGACGCCCTCGGTTCGAACGCGGTGATCGGCTCCCCGACCACGATCGGGTCCCACCGACCGGCGGACCTTCTAGACAACGTCGATCGCCATCGTGAATGTGTCCGGCTTCTCCACCACCAGTTCCGCGTTGCCCGCGCCGAGCGCCCGCCCGGACGCGACGATGCTCCTGGTCAGTGCGCCACAGAATTCCGCGATCGCCAGCCCGAGTTCGGTACTGGGCGCCGCGACGAACGCGAACTCCGGCCGGGTGGCGATGCGCAGGATCGTCGCGGCCTTCGCCTCCCCGATGCCGCAGGCGATGATGTTGGGCGCGGCCTTGGTCACTTCCCGGTTGGTCAGGTCGTCGTAGGTGCTTTCCCAGTCGCCGTCATCGGTTGGCTGGCCGTCGGTCAGGAAGAACACGGCCGGCCGGTGACAGGCGTACCCCTGCGCCTTCAGGGACGCGATGTCCTTCGGGATGCGGTCGGCGAGGGCGCGGAAAGCGGCACCGTAACTGGTGCTGGCGCGGGTGGTGAGCTTCGGCAGCGAACTCTCCCGCCGCAGGTCCACCTGTTCGACATGGGCCACGACGGTATCTGAGAACCCCAGGATCGTGAACCTGACCTTGGCCGCGGCCATCGGTTCCCGCAGCAGCGCGTCGTGCAGGGTGGCCAACCCGATGTTGAGTTCGTCGACCACCGGAGTCATGGACTGCGACTCATCGGCGACGACGTACACCGGCAGCACGTTTCCCCGGATCTCCAACACGTCTGACCTCCCCAGCGGCCGATCACGGACCTATCGGGCCTTCGGCTAGAGAATACCGGCGGGCACGCGAGAAGAATCGCGACCCAAGCCCGCGCTGCTATCGTCCGGCGATCACCGCTCTCACACGACGACGGGGGTTCGGGTCATGGCTGGTACGTCCGGGCAGTGGCCGGTGGTGCGCGAGGTGTTGCCGGCGGTCGCCGGGCGGTTCGCGGACCTCATCACCCGTGTCCCGCCGGGCGCGCGGGCGACGGCCGAGTGGACCGTTGCCGACACGGCGGCCCATGTGGCCGCCATCGGCACGATGTACACGGCGATCCTGGCGCCGGATGGTGGTCCGGTGCCGGTTCGGTCCCTCGCCAGCCAGATCCCCAGTGTCACGGTGGACACCGTCGCCGACCTGAACAACACGACGCTGCGGCACTTCACCGAGCGCGACCCCGGTGTGCTCGCCGAATCGCTTCGGTCCACTGTGGACACGATTCTTGCCTTGACCGAGCACACCGACCCCACGCGGACGGTGCCGTGGCTCGGCGACTCGCGGGTGCCGGTCGGCGGCGTGCTCGCGCACCTGGTCAACGAGACGCTCGTGCACGGCTGGGACATCGCGCGCGCCACCCGTACCCCGTGGCCGATGGCGCCGCGTGCGGCGGCACCGTTCTTCGACCTGTTCGTCGTCGGCATGATTCGCAACGACATCGGCCATCTGCTGGATGTCTCACCGCCGCCGAGCGACCGTCGCATCGCGGTTGGGTTCCGGTCCCGGCACACCACCCCGGTAACCCTCGTCCTACACAAAGGCCAGGTCTCGGCCGAGGACGCCGGCGGCCTGGTCGATGTCCGGTTGAGCTTCGACCCGGCGATGCTGAACCTCGTGCTGTTCGGCCGTATCAGCCGAGCCCGCGCGGCGCTGACCGGAAAGCTGCGCGTCTCCGGACGGCGGCCGTGGCTGCTGCCGGCGTTCCTGCGGACCGTCCGCCTCCCGACGAACGCCCTGCCCCTGCCCACGGCCTGACTCAGGTCTCCGGCGACCCGCTGTAGAAATAGCGGTCGAGGAAGTCGTTGCGGAACTTGTTGGTCGGGTCGTATTGGCTGAGTAGTTGTTGGAAGTCCGCGTAGCGGTCGTATCGACCGCGCAGGATCGCCGGGGGCACGGTGAACAGCTTGCCCCAGTGTGGGCGGGCGCCGTAGGGGGCCAGTTGTTCCTCGATCACGGACAGCACCGGGGGTACGGCTTCGGTGTCCTTGACGCAGGTGAAGTGGAAGACGACTGAATCACGGCCGTTGCTCGGGCTCAGCCACAGATCATCGGCGGCTGTGGTGCGGATTTCACTGATTTGAAGTATCGGTGCTATCTGGTCCTGGATCTTTGTGAGGGCCTGGAAGGCGGCTACCGCTTTGTCGCGCGGTACGAAGTATTCGGACTGGAGTTCTTCGCCGCTGCTCGGAGTGAATTCGAGGCGGAAATGCGGTAGCCGCTCGTACCACGGGCCGGGTACACCTTGTTGTTCCGTGCAACTCTCGGGCGACATGCCGGGGACCGGGTGCCGTTGGCCGTCGGCGAGGGTTGCGCCAAGCGGTTCTGGAGCCTGGTTGGTCTTCACCCACACCTGGTTGATCTGGTCGTCCCGCCAGTCGGTGAAAAGGCTTACGCTGTAGGCGCTGGTCAGGATCTCGTCGGCGTGGGCGACGAACTCGTCGGCCGGCAGGTTCTCGTAGACGTACTGGGAAAGCTCGAAAGTTGGGCGCAGGTCCAGGGTTACGGCTGTCACCACGCCGAACCCGCCCAGCCCGACGACTATCCCGTTGAAATCGGCGTCGCCACGTTTGATGTCGATCACGTCACCGGTCGCGGTGACCAGTTGCACCGCTGATACCGCGGTGGCCAGGTTTCCGTTGGCGTGTCCCGATCCGTGCGTTGCCGTGGCGACCGCGCCGGCCACCGAGAT
>DATBCR010000167.1:0-6089 GCA_036270375.1 Pseudonocardiaceae bacterium
GAACGGACTACGCGCGATCGTCACCGGCGGCGGCTCGGGAATCGGGTTGGCCACCGCGACACTGCTGGCGGCACGGGGTGCTTCGGTGGCCTGCCTGGATCTCGACCCGAGCGCGGTGCCCGAGCCCTTGATCCCGATCACAGCCGATGTTACGGACGACGCCGTGGCCGAAGCGGTGGCCACGGCCGCGGATCGCCTTGGCGGCATCGACATCGTGGTGAACAACGCGGGCATCGGGGCGCAGGGCACGGTCGAGGACAACGAGATCGACGAATGGCGCCGGGTGCTGGACGTGAACGTGCTCGGCCTGGTCCGGGTCAGTCGGGCCGCGCTGCCGTGGCTGCGCACCTCGGCCACCGAGGGAAAGCACCCGGCGATCGTGAACACCTGTTCCATCGTGGCCACCGCGGGGCTGCCCAACCGGGCGCTCTACAGCGCGTCCAAAGGCGCCGTGTACTCGCTGACCCTGGCGATGGCCGCCGACCACGTGCGCGAGGGGATCCGGGTCAACTGCGTCAACCCGGGCACCGTGGACACCCCGTGGGTGCGCAGGCTGCTGGCCGCCGCCACCGATCCAGACGCGGAACTTGCCGCCCTGTCCGCACGGCAGCCGACCGGACGTCTTGTCACCGCGGACGAGGTGGCGGCCACGATCTGCCACCTCGTCAGTCCGCTCACCGCCGCCACCACCGGCACCGCCATCGCGGTCGACGGCGGCCTGCAGGGGCTTCGGCTGCGGCCGATCCCGAGCCCCAACCCCGATCCCATGTCCCCCTGACCGTCCTACCTTGCGAAGCCCGTCCCCGTGGACGCACAGCGAAGGAAAGAACCATGCACCTGCGTACGTTGTTCAAGGCCACCGCTGGCCTCGCGGTCGGCGCCATGATCCTGACCGGTTGCAGCTCGAACAGCACCACATCGAGCGGCGGCACGTCCGGCGGTGGACAGATCGGCCTCGACCTGCCCCGCTCGGACTCCGACTTCTGGAACGCCTACGCCAGGTACGTACCGCAGAAGGCCAAGTCACTCGGCATCAACCTGATGCCGGTCACCAACTCCCTGAACGACATCGGCAAGCTGACCGGGAACGTGCAGTCGCTGGTGGCACAGGGCGCCAAGGCGATCGTGATCGCACCGCAGGACACCGGCGCGGTGATCAGCACAGTAAACACGTTGAACAGCAAGAAGATTCCGGTCGTTACGGTGGACACCCGGCCGGACTCCGGCTCGGTGTACATGGTCGTCCGCGCGGACAACAAGGCGTACGGCACCAAGGCGTGCGACTTCCTCGGCCAACAGCTCAAGGGCGCGGGCGCCGTGGTCGAGTTCGAGGGCGCGCTGAACTCGATCAACGGCCGGGACCGCTCGCAGGCCTTCGGGGACTGCATGAAGCAGAAGTACCCCGGCATCACGGTCTACGCCGAGCCGACCAACTGGGACGGCCCGACCGCGGCCAACGACCTGCAGACCGTGATGACGCAGCACCCGGACGTCAACGGCATCTACATGCAGGCGGGCGGCGTGTTCCTGGCGCCGACCCTGCAGTTGCTCAAGACCGCGAACAAGCTCGTCCCGGCCGGCCAGCCGGGGCACATCACGATCGTGTCGAACGACGGCATCAAGGCGGAGTTCGACGCCATCCGGGCCGGCCAGATCGACGCCACCGTGTCCCAGCCGGCCGACCTGTACGCGCAGTACGCCCTGTTCTACGCACAGGCCGCGCTGCAGGGCAAGACCTTCAAGCCGGGCCCGACCGACCACAACAGCACTATTGTGACGTGGGGCAACGGCAACCTCGAGGACCAACTGCCGGCACCGCTGGTCACCAAGGCCAACGTGGACGACAAGAGCCTGTGGGGCAACGCCGTAATCGGGGGGTGAACACCTGTGACTTTGCGTGCTCGAACATACGTGCTACCGTTGGCTTCATTGGGTCGCGAAAACCAAACGACTCAGCGAGAACACCGCCGCGCGAGCGGCAGCATGGAACGTCGCCCAGAGTTGCGGGGAGACGCTAAACGCTCGTGGAGGCCAGGTAAGACCCAGACTGTTGGGCACAGGTCGGTGAAGCGAGAACACTGCGCCCCACAAGGGCACAGTGAACGCCGCGCCGCGAGGCGACGGCTGCTTGAACTGGGCGGACACCTTCGCTCCGTTTCAGGTAACGGCAATCAAATTGGCCAGTCATGATCGCTGCCGGTGACGTCCCCGGTGCGGTGTCCACTCTGGACACCGCACCGGTGGTCGAAGCGCACGGCATCACCAAGCGGTACGGCGCCACCACCGCGCTCGCGGACGCCGGCATCGTGATCGAGCCCGGCCACACGCACGGCCTCGTCGGCCGGAACGGGGCCGGCAAGTCGACGCTGGTGGCCATCCTGACCGGGTTGCAGCGCGCCGACGCCGGTGTGCTGCGGTTCGCGGGCGGCCCGGCACCCGCGCCGGCGGACCGGGACGGCTGGCGGCGGAAGGTGGCCTGCGTCTACCAGAAGTCGACGATCATCCCGACGCTGTCGGTGGCCGAGAACCTGTTCCTCAACCGGCAGGCCGAGTTCGGGCCGATCGGCTGGCGCAAGCTGCGGCGCGACGCGGGTGACCTGCTTGCCGCGTACGAGGTCGAGGTCGGGCCGGACCAGCTCGCCGGTGACCTGACCGTCGAGCAGCGGCAGATGGTGGAGATCGCGCGGGCGCTGTCGCTCGGCGCCCGGTTCGTCATTCTCGACGAGCCGACCGCGCAGTTGGACGGGCGCGGCATCGAGCGGCTGTTCGACCGGATGCGGGCGCTGCGGGTGAACGGGGTGACGTTCCTGTTCATCTCGCACCACCTGCAGGAGGTCTTCGACATCTGCGACACGGTCACCGTGTTCCGGGACGCGCGGCACGTGCTGACCGAGCCGGTCGCCGACATCACGCCGACCGGGTTGGTCGAGGCCATGACCGGCGAGTCGGCCGGCATCACGGTGTCGCACTCGCGGCCCGCCGTGCCGACTGACGCCGATGTCGTGCTCGCCGCCGAGGGGCTGACGCTGGACGGGCACTTCGCGGACGTGGACATCGCGGTCCGGGCCGGTGAGGTGGTCGGCGTGACGGGAGTCGGTGGCAGCGGGCGGATCTCGTTCGCCGAGACGGTGGTCGGGTTGCGGCGGCGGACCGGTGGCGAGGTGCGGATCGCCGGGCGGCGCACGAAACCCGGCAGCGTGACGTCCGCGCTGGACGCGGGACTCGGCTTCGTGCCGCAGGACCGGCACAAGGAAGGCCTGATCCCGCTGCTTAGTGTCGCGGAGAACGCGACGCTCACCGTGGCGCGGCTCGGCCGGGGCGGTTTCGCCAGTCCACGGCTGCGGCGCTCGCTGGCGTGGCGGTCGATCGACGATCTGGCGATCAAGACCGACGGGCCGGACCAACAGGTCGCCGGGCTGTCCGGCGGCAACGCACAGAAGGTCGTCATGGCTCGGGCACTGGCTAGCGACCCGAAGGCCCTTGTGCTGATCAGCCCGACCGTCGGGGTGGACGTGCGGTCGCGGGAGTCGCTGCTGGCCGTGGTGGACCGGGTGGCGCGGGCGGGTACCGGGGTGCTTGTGGTGTCCGACGAGATCGAGGACCTGCGGGTGTGCGACCGGGTGGTCGTGTTGCTGCGTGGCCGGGTGCACCGTGCACTGCCTGCCGGTTGGACCGACGCCCAACTCGTTGCGGCGATGGAAGGATTGGACGTTCGATGAGTTCGACACAGCAGACCACACCTGTGGTGCCGACCGGGCCAACCGTGCATCGGCCGGCGCAGCCCGTGTTCCGGCTGGCGCGGCTGCGGGACTTCACGTTGGTGCCGGCCATTATCGTGCTGCTCGTCGTCGGCGCGCTGATCTCGCCGGTGTTCCTCTCGTCGGCGAATCTGATCAACGTGCTGCAGCAGCAGACCGAGCTGTCCATCCTGGTGCTGGCCGAGTCGCTGATCCTGATCAGCGGGAAGATCGACCTGTCG
Source organism: Pseudonocardiaceae bacterium (assembly GCA_036270375.1). GTDB lineage: Bacteria > Actinomycetota > Actinomycetes > Mycobacteriales > Pseudonocardiaceae > DATEPR01. The sequence continues at coordinate 3,980 of DATBCR010000167.1, forward strand.
TTGGAGTCGACCATCGGTCTTGCGCCCGCGCTCGCGGTGGCGCTCGTCGCGCCGACGTCCGGCTTCGGCCTCGGTACGGACTGGCCGTCGTGGACGGCGATCCCGGTGTGCCTCGCGGTGGGGCTGCTGATCGGGACGTTCAACGGGTTGCTGATCATGAAGTTCAAGCTGTCCGGGTTCATCGTGACGCTCGGCATGCTGATCGTGGTGCGCGGCCTGCAGACCGGGATCACCGGCGGCGAGAGCCTGTCCACCGTGCCGAACTCGTTCCTGTACCTCGGATCCACGTCGTGGCTGACGGTGCCGGCGTCGGTGTGGGTGTGCGGGGTGCTGTTCGTGCTCGGCATCGTGCTGCTCGGCTACTTCCGGGCCGGGCGGTCGCTGTACGCGGTCGGTGGCAACGTGGACGCGGCGCGGGCGGCCGGTATCCGGACCGACCGGGTGGCGTGGATCGTGCTGGCGGTGGCGGGGCTGCTGGCCGCATTCGCGGGCATGCTGATGACGGGCCACTTCGGTTCGGTCAGCGCGGACCAGGGCCAGAACATGATCTTTCAGGTGTTCGCGGCGTGCGTCATCGGCGGGATCAGCATGGACGGCGGCAAGGGCACTCTGTTCGGGGCGCTGTGCGGTGTGCTCGCGCTCGGCCTGACCAACAACATCCTCACGCTGGCCGGGGTTTCCGGGCACTGGCTGCAGGCGATCTACGGTGCGATCATCCTGGTCGCGCTGGTGCTGGCCAGGGTCACGTCCGGCAAGGCACAGGACTGATGGCGGACCGGGCGTTGGGCCGGTCCGGGCTGCGGGTCGGGCCGTTCTCGTTCGGCGCGGCCGGGATCGGCAACCTGTACCGGGCGGTGTCCGACTCGGATGCGTCGGCGGCGGTCACCACGGCATTGGCGGCCGGGGTGCGGTACTTCGACACCGCGCCGCACTACGGGCTCGGGCTGTCCGAGCGGCGGCTCGGCGCTTCGATCGCCGGCGTGCCACGCGACCAACTCGTGTTGTCCACCAAGGTGGGGCGGCTGCTGGTGGCCGATCCCTTTGGTGCGGATCGCAGGGACGACGAGGGTTTCGACGTGCCGGCGAGCGTGCGGCGGGTGCGCGACTACAGCCGGGACGGCGTGCTTCGGTCGCTGGAGAGCAGCATGGCGCGGCTGGGTACGGACCGGATCGACGTGGTGTACGTGCACGATCCGGACGAGCACTACGCCGAGGCGCGCGACGGTGCGCTGGCCGCGCTGGCCGAACTGCGCGACCAGGGTGTGATCGGGGGGTTCGGCGCAGGGATGAACCAGTCGCGGATGCTGGCGGACTTCGTCGAGCACAGCGATGTGGACGTGGTGATGCTGGCCGGCCGGTACACGCTGCTCGACCAGTCCGCGCTGGACCGGCTGCTGCCGGAATGCGTGCGGCGCGGGGTGTCCGTGGTGGCGGCCGGGGTGTTCAACTCCGGGATCCTTGCGCGGCAACGGCCTGGGGCGGACGCGCACTACAACTACGTGCCGGCCGATGTGGCGCTGGTCGAGCGGGCCAACCGGATCGCGGATGTGTGTGAGCGGCACGGGAGCACGCTGCCGCAGGCGGCGGCGCAGTTCCCGCTGGCGCATCCGGCGGTCGCCACGGTGTGTCTCGGTGCCCGGTCGCCGGAGCAGGTGGCACGCAACGCCGCGTTGTTCGAGCGGCCAGTGCCGGATGAGTTGTGGCGGGAACTGGCCGACGTCGGATTGTTGCGTACGGATGCGCCGGTGCCGTCATGACTGTCGACGCGCACCACCACCTGTGGGATCCCGCGTTGCGGGACTATCCGTGGCTGGCCGGGGAGGCGCTGGCGCCGATTCGGCGGCGGTACGGCGTGGACATGTTGCGGGAACACGCTTCGCGGGTCGATGTGCGGCGGACGGTGCTGGTGCAGACCATGCCGGATGTTGCCGAGACCGTCGAGTTTCTGTTGGTGGGGAACGAGAATCGGGATCTGATCGGTGGCGTGGTCGGGTGGGTGGACCTGACCGGTCCGGGTGTGGGTGACGAGTTGGCCCGGTTGCGGGACGCGCCTGGTGGGGATCTGTTGGTGGGTGTTCGGCACCTGGTGCAGGACGAGCCCGATCCGGGG
>DATBCR010000168.1:0-5635 GCA_036270375.1 Pseudonocardiaceae bacterium
GAGCGGTTGGCGGATCGGGTGGGGATGTGGATTCCGTTGAACGAGCCGATGGTCGAGACGTTGTACGGGTATGGGACCGGGGAGTACGCGCCCGGTCGGACGTTGATGTTCGATGCCATTCCAGCCGCACATCACCAGAACTTGGCGCACGGGTTGGCGGTGGCGGCGTTGCGGGCGGCGGGTGCGAAGTCTGTTGGTACGGCTAACAACCACTCGCCGATCTGGGTGCGTGGTGCGTCCGAAGCGGACAATGCGGCTGGTGACGTCTTGGGAGCATTGATCAACTGGTTGTTCGCGGATCCGGTGCTGTTGGGACGGTATCCAGCGGAGATGCTGTCTTATTTGCCTGCTGGATACGCCGATGACCTGCCGGTGATCGCGGCGCCGTTGGACTTCTACGGAGTCAACTACTACGAGCCACAGGCTGTGCGGGCGCCGTCGGCCGGTAATCCGCTGCCGTTCGACCTGGTGCCGGTGGACGGATATCCGATGACCACCAACGACAGTCCGGTTGTGCCCGATGGGTTGCGTGAGTTTCTGGTGGCGCTGCGGGATCGGATGGGGGATGCGTTGCCGCCGGTGTACATCACGGAAAACGGGTGCAGCGGGGCTGACACTGTGGACGCTCGGGGCCGGGTGGCGGATCAATATCGGATCGACTACATCACGGAGCACCTTGCGGCTTTGGGAAAGGCCGTGGCGGATGGTGTCGATGTGCGCGGTTACTTTGTTTGGTCCCTATTGGACAACTTCGAATGGTCGAAGGGCTACCGGCCACGGTTCGGCCTAGTTCACGTGGACTACTCAACCCAAACCCGCACACCGAAGGATTCCTACCGCTGGTATCAGAGCATGATCGGCGGAGGGTGTCGGGTTTAGCCCAGCGCCCGGAAAGCCAAAGGACGCGGGGGTCCGGGGGCGCAGCCCGCCGGCCGGGGGCGTGGGGGCTTGGCCACCACAAAGCAGAAGGAGCGAGGTGTGTTCGCGCTCTTTGCGAACACACCTCGCTCCCGAGCGACGTGGAATCCGCGGACCGGTGCCGGTCGGGGGAGGGGGAGTGCGGCAGCACCGGCCCGCGGAGATTGGGGGATTGATTTAGTTGTGTGGCCGACGACCCGGTTCGGCTCGGTCGGGGGAACGGACGACCCGGGCCGCCGGCCAGTGGCGGTTCTGGGACCACGCCGGATCGGGGGCCGACGCGGGCACCATGGCCGCCAGCTCTAGTGCGCGCCAGCGATGGCACGCCAAGTCGAGCCGACTCGGAGGTTTCGTGCTGGCCGTGGTGCCAGGCCGCCGGCCACCAGGTGTTCGTAGGCCGCGCGCCACACCGCGCACGGGGACTTCTGTTGGCGCCACTTGCTCGAACACTCCGGGCAGTTGCCGCGCTCGTCCGGTTCGTGGGCGGCCAGCATGGCCCGCCAGCCCTCCGTGAGTTTGGGCAGCTCCGATCGCGCTACGGACAGCAGCGACGGCGCGTCCGCGCGGCTTGCCAGCTCGGAGAGCATGTCCAGGCGCTCCCACACGGCGTTGCGCAGAACCTGCCCGAGGATCTCGTCCACCGAAACGTCACCGTCACCTTTCCGCCTCGTCGGCGGCTTCCTGCAGGGCGGTCCGCAGCTGGTTGAGCTGCGCTGGTGAGAGCACCGCCGACTCGCCGGGGGGACCGACGAGCACCACCCTGCCGTGCTCTACGAACAGTGTGACGAACCGTTCCCGGTTCGCCACGTCCTGGCACCGCACCCGCCACTGGCGGGCACGGGCCGGTTGTTCGTCCACACCCATGTCGACACCGAAGTCCGGGTCGGAGCGAAGCCCAACGACATCCACAGCTTCGCTTCCCTCCGTGCTCGATTGCTTACCAGAAACTAGACTGCGACCTGTGCACCCTCAGTGGGGAGCCAGAGCGCCGATCGGTGCTAGACCGACGCTAAGCGGTCGACCGAGTTCACCGCTGCCGATCAGCCCGGCTGATGCGGTCTTCTCGGTCGTTGCGAAATGGCTCTACCCTGCGGTTGACGCCCGACGGACTGTGAGGGGGCGCAATTGAATACCATCGGAGCGCAGGGCTCACCTGTTACACCCGATGTCTGGGATCAGCGGGAGATGCGTGACGCGCTGTCCAACCGTGACGTCAGCCAGATCTACCGGCTGCTTCGTCGACGGGGCGTGTCACAGCGTCAGATCGCCGCTCTCACCGGCCAGTCACAGTCCGAAGTCTCGGAGATCCTCAAGGGTCGCCAGGTGATGGCCTACGACGTGTTGGCCCGCATCGCGGACGGCCTGAGTATCCCGAGGGGCTACATGGGCCTCGCGTACGACGAGGCCACCGCGGTGAGGGTCGCCACTTCGGAGGTGGACCCCCAGGCTGAGGAGGACGAGTCGGTGAAGCGACGGAGGTTCCTCGCGCACGCCGCTGCCGTCACCATGGGTGCGGCAACGATGAGCAAGGACTCCGCGTCGTGGGTTGCGCACCCCGCCCAGGCCCCGGCCCCGGGACGGATCGGTATCACCGACGTCCGGCAGGTCGAGGCCGCGACCAGGGCACTGCGCGCGCTCGACTACCAGTACGGCGGCGGTTTCTGCCGTGACGCGGTGGTCGCGCAGTTGTCGTGGGGACAGCAGCTGCTCGACGCGAATGCCACGGACCAGGTCCGCGACCGGCTGTTCGTGGCGCTGGCCGACCTGCACAACCTGGCCGGCTGGACGTCTTTCGACAGTGGACTGATCGACGCGTCGCGCAACCACTTCGCGCATGCCCTCGAACTGGCGAGAGCCGGTAAGAACGACCCGCTCGTGGCCAACATCCTGTACCGGATGGGCCGGGTGTACCTCCACCAGGACGCACCCAACGACGCCCTGAAACTGTTCCAGCTCGGCCAGATCGCGGCCCAGGAGTCCGGTTCGGAGCTCGCCGTCGCGGTCCTCTGTGCCAACGAGGCGTGGGCCTACGCGGCCCTGAAGAACGAGCGCCAGGCGATGAAGCTGATCAACCGGACGAAGGACGAGTTCGCAAGGGCCGATCACGCCAATCCGGACTCGTGGGTCAGCTTCTTCAACGAGACCGACCTGTACGCGATGGTCGGCACGGTGCACTCCGTGCTCGCGATGGAGGTGGACCGCAAGCACACCCGGTTCGCCATTCCGGCGCTGACCAGGGCGATCGGCACCTACGGCGACGAGATGGCGCGCAGCAAGGCGTTCAACCTGTCCATGCTGGCCACCAACCACATGATCGACGGCGACGTGGACCACGGCGCGCGGGTCGGCCGGTCGGCGGTCGAGATGGCGGAGGGAATCAAGTCCGCGCGGACCCGGCAGCGGATCATCCCGCTGAAGATCGAGGCGGACAAGCGCAGCAACAACAGCGACGCACGTGACCTGTCCGAGCGGATCGACAAGTTCCTGGTGAACTGACACCGGGGCCATTCGGGATGCGGTGACCAATGTCGGCACCAGCGGAACCAGGTGCACCGTCGGCGACGTCCGGCACCGGCGCGCGAGCCGAAGCGGACCTGCTGGCGGGCGAAGGTCGTTTCACACCGGCGAAGTTGACCGAGGTACTCGCGGAGGTCTGTGCCCGCGCCGGTCTGGACCACCGGCGGGCACGGCTGCTGAAGTTCACCGCCAACGCGGTGTTCCGGCTGCACCGCGACCCGGTCGTGGTCCGCATCGCCGGGTCGACGGCGCTGCGGCACCGGGTGGCCAAAGTGGTCACGGTGGCCGGCTGGCTGGCCGACCACGACGTGCCGGCGGTCCGGCTGCTGCCCGGTGTGCCGCAGCCGGTGGACGTCGGCGGCTACCTCGCCACGCTGTGGCAGGCGGTGCCCCAGCGGGCCGGCCGCCGGCCGCCGACCACAAGGGACCTCGCGGTGCTGCTGCGCAGGCTGCACGAACTGCCGCCACCACCGTTCGAACTGCCCGCGTGGCAGCCGCTCGACGATGTGCGGCGCCGTCTCGGCGATGCCGAGGGTCTTGACCCGGCGGACCGGCGGTTCATCGAGGCGCAGTGCGAGCGGCTCGACGAGCGGTTGGCCGTGCTGAAGTACCCGCTGACCGGGTGTGTCGTGCACGGCGACGCGCATCTCGGCAACCTCGTCCCCGGTCCGAACGGCCCTGTGCTGTGCGATTTCGACTCGACGTGCCTCGGGCCGCCGGAGTGGGACCTCACCCCGATCCCGGTCGGACTGCGGCGGTTCGGCGGGTCACGGCGGTCGGCCGCGGTGTTCGCGAGGGAGTACGGGTTCGACGTCACGCGGTGGCCGGGGTTCGCGGTGTTGCGCGAGGTCAGGGAGCTGAAGCTGGCCACCAGCGTGCTGCCGATCCTGCGCAGCAACGCGGGGGTGGTGCCCGAACTGCGTCGTCGGCTGCACAGCGTCCGAACGGGCGACACCAGCGCCGAGTGGTCCCGGTACGGGTAGGGTCGCGTACTCGTGGAACTGCGTCGCCTCGGTGGGTCCGGGTTAGCGGTCAGTGTGGTCGGTCTCGGGTGCAACAACCTCGGCCGGCCGGGCACGGCGACGGAATCGGCGGCCGGCAGCCAGGCCGTGGTCGGGGCCGCGATGGACGCCGGGATCAGCCTTTTCGACGTGGCCGACGTGTACGGCTCGCCGCGCGGCCGCAGTGAGGAACTGCTCGGCAAGGCGCTGGCCGGCCGGCGGGACCAGGCGGTGATCGCCACGAAGTTCGGTATGGACATGCGCGGCGACAACGGGCCGGACTTCGGCGCGCGGGCCTCCCGCCGGTACATCCACCGTGCCGTTGAGTCCTCGCTGCGCCGGCTGAGCACCGACTGGATCGACCTGTACCAGCTGCACCGGCCCGACTCCGGCACCCCGCTTGACGAGACGCTGGCTGCTTTGGACGAATTGGTGACGGCCGGCAAGATCCGCTATGTCGGGCATTGCAACCTAGCCGGCTGGCAGGTGGCGGACGCGGCGTGGACCGCGCTGCACCGCAACGTGGCCGCACCGGTGTCCGCGCAGAACCACTACTCGCTGCTTGAGCGCGAGGCCGAGCGCGAGGTCGTGCCGGCCTGCCGGCGGTTCGACATCGGGCTGCTGCCGTACTTCCCGCTGGCCAACGGGCTGCTCACCGGCAAGTACCGGGCTCAGCACGCGGCACCGCCGGACAGTCGGCTGGCCGGCCGGGACGCGCTGTTGGCCGCGGCGCCGTGGGACCGGATCGAGGCGTTGCGCACGTTCGCCACCGAGCGCGGCATCGACATGGCGACGGTCGCGATCGGCTGGCTGGTGGCGCAACCCGTGGTCGGCTCGGTGATCGCGGGCGCGACAACGGTGGAGCAGGTGTGGGCGAACGCGGCCGCCGCTAACTGGCGCCCGACCCGGCGGGACCTGGCCGGGCTGGACGAGATCTGCCCGCCCGGGCGCCGTTAAGACTCGACAGCCGTTAAGGCCCGCTGAGGTCCACGTCACGGCGTTGACGTCGCAGAAGCCCGATAACCTCAGCCGACAACGACGTCGGCAGCCAGGAGGATCAGATGCGGATCGCGGACACCGTCGCCATCGTGACCGGAGGGGCGTCCGGCCTCGGCGGTGCGACGGCACGGGCACTGGCCGACAGGGGCGCTCGCGTGTTCGGTCTCGACCTGCCCGGCGCGGTGGCCAAGGCAACGGCC
>DATBCR010000169.1:0-2914 GCA_036270375.1 Pseudonocardiaceae bacterium
AACTGGCCGTTGGCACCGAGGATGGGCGGGCCTTCGCCGTCGACGACGTTGTAACAGCCCTCCCCGTTACCGCAGCCGGGCACCGGAATGGCCGGTCCGCCGACGTTGGTGATCTGCGCCGCCGACAACGGCTCGGACAGCGGGACGTGCAGTGCGGCCAGTCGCCGCACCGCGTCGGCCAGTGCACGCCGCACCACGGCGCTGGCGGTGTTCAGCGTGTTGGGTGTGGTCGCCGGGTGGGCCGGGTCGAACGGTACGGTCCACACGTCGGGGGTGATCACCGCGTTGGCCCAGAACTGGCGCCACAGCACGGCTCCCTGACTGTCCGGGTCGTCATGCAGGTTCCACGCCGCCAGCACCGAACACGCCGCCCGCACGTCCACCGCCGTGCCGTCCGACGCGACCAGCGTGGGATTGGCGCGGCACAAGGCAACCGTGGCATCCCGGGCCAGTTCGCCGCTGAGGTTGCGGTCGGACAGTTCGGCCGCCTGCATGGTTGGCACCGTGAACCCGGGCGCGCCGAAGCCGTCCGTGCCGTTGAGGCGCTCCGCGATCGTGCTCAGGCCCATCAGGGTGCGCGACGAGCGCTCCGTGTTGACGTCACCGTAGATCAGCGGCTCGTCGGTGATCGGCGCGGCCGGGTTCGTCAGCCAGAACGAGTCGTTGCTGTTGGTCACGAAATCCGTGCGGGTCAGCGACGGATCGGTGCGCGGGGCGAAGATCCCCGGTGTGATCGCGCCCGGTGAGCTGCCCCATGCACAGTCCGAAGTGGACCCATCCAGCACGATCGTGTTGGGCAGCAATGACTTGCCGAACGGGCTGTCCACGCACCGGGCCACCTCGGCGTCCGTGACGTGCGGCACGACCGACGCGTCGGCGAAGTACGCGGTGCCGTGGCTGTCCGCGGCCATCGTGTTGACGAACGGTATGCCCTGGAACCGGTTCTGCGCCGCCCGCAGTCCCGCGATGTCACCGGCCTCCCCCATCGCCAGCCACTCGTTGGCGGAACGGCCGTTGTCCACGCTGGCACCACGGATGGCGAGCGCGGTGGTCGCGGTCCAGCCGAGGCCGACCACCGGGCCGTACCGGGACGTGAACACGGTCTTCGTTGTCGTGCCGCCGGGCACCGGCACGGTGATCTGGTGGCTGGTCATCCGCTCGACGTGGCCGTCGACGACGTAGCTGGTCGGGTCGCCGGGCACGAGATGCAATTCGTACAACGTGAATCGCTGCGCCGTGGACACCGTGTGGGTCCACGCGACGCGCGCGTTGTGCCCGATCTCGACCTCCGGCGTGCCGTACAGGCTGGCCCCCGTCACGTCGATCACGCCCGGAATCGTCAGCTGCACCTGGTAGAAGCGACCGGAACCGAGCCACGGGAAATGCGGATTGGCCAACAGCAGGCCGTCCCGGTCGACGGTGCCGGTCCGGCCGACCGCGATCCCGTTGCTGCCAATACCGGAGCCGCGCACCTGGGGCACGCTGGCAGCCGAACTGGCGGCCGGGTGGGCTTCCGCGATCTGCCCGGGCACACTGGCGATGCCGCCGATCTGGTTGACGTTGTAGAGAATGCGATCCATCTCGGTGATGGTGATCGGGTGCACCCACGGCTTCGCCCGGCACGTCGGGTCGGGCAGCGCGGCCACGGTCGTGTCGGCGAGGTAGCGGTTCACCCCGGCGACATAGCCGGCGATGAGCTGCCGGACCTGCGTTGTCGGGCCGAGCGGCGCGGGCTGGTCCATCGTTCGCGACACGACCCCGCTGTCGTTCACCCAGCGGTGGAACACATCGCTGTCCAGGTTCGTGAGCTTGCCGGCCAGCGGATCGCTGGTGTTCGCGGTCGGCCCGAAGAACCGTGACCGCTCGCCGTCGACCGTGACCACCTGGTCGGCCAGCGTGCACAGGTTGTCCTGCGCGAACGCGAACCCGTAGCCGTAGCCGAGATCGCCGAAGTTCGACGCGAGAACGTGCGGAATACCGAACTCGGTTCTGCGCACCACGGCGGTGTAATGGCCGGACGGCGACACGGCCGAATCCGTGCTGGCCACGGCACTCGCGTCCAGGCCGGCCAGCAGCGACACCACGGCAACACACAAGACACTACTTCGCCTCAATAACACAACTCTCCCCTTCAGGCGTTGTCCGTACCGTCGACGCTAGTGCCAGCGAAGGTTTCGGGACATCAGGGAATTCCCCGACCGGGGCTACAGATCGATCTCCGTGCCGTCGGCGAGTACGTCGGCGCCGGCCGCGCGCAGGTCCGTGAACAGCGGGGATGTGTTGTCCAGCAGCGGGTTCGTGTTGTTGAGGTGGGTGTAGATCCACCGAATGCCCGCGTGCCGGCGCAGCGCGGCCAGGCTGCCGTCCGAGCCGGCGATCGGCAAATGGCCCATGGAATGTTGGCCGCCGGTGGTTGGCGCGAGTTCGTCGGCCGAGTAGAACGTGCCGTCCAGCAGGACACAGTCGGCGCCGGTGACGAACTCGTCGAAACCGGCCGGCCAGGTACCGAGGCAGGGCGCGTAGACGAGCACGCCGCCGGTCGCGGGGTCCTCGATCCGGTACGCCACCGCCCACGAGCCTGTGCGCCGTTCGGCGTAGCGGGGTGGCTTGTCGTGCAACGGAAAGGCCTGGCAGCGCAGGTCGCCGACGTCGAACGGAGTGGTCTCGACCGCGTGCCACGTCCAGTCGTGGTAACGCCCGACGATGTCCCGCACCGGGAAGTCCGTGGTCAACGCCGAGACGACGGCGGCCGGCGCCCACACGTGGAGTCCGGCGCCTTCGCGCAACAGGAGCAGTCCGGTGGTGTGGTCCAGTTCGGCGTCGGTGAGGAGGGCGCCACGGATCGGTGTGGCGCGCGGTTCCGGGCCTGGCGCGAGATGTGCTGTGCCGATCAACTGCGTGCGAATGTCCGGCG
>DATBCR010000170.1:0-9485 GCA_036270375.1 Pseudonocardiaceae bacterium
GACAGCGTGGTGAAGTCGGCGTCCCGCTTGCGTGCGGCGGCGAACCGCTTCGCCCAGCGTTCCCGACCGGCGTTGATGTCCTCGCGCCCACTGTCCACCATGACCGCCTCCACTGCTCCCCGACCTGCCCTATGCCATCAAATAGTAGGACGTCCTACTATTTGCCGCCATGTGTCGCGTAACACGAGCAGTGTGGGAGAACCCTTAAGGCCATAAGGCACGATCGATGCGTCCCCGATCGGCCCTGCGGTTCCTCGCGGGACGTTTCCGCTGGTAACTTCGGTTCCCATGACCGCCCAACCACTGCCGTTCGATCCGATCGCCCGCGCGGCGACGCTGTGGGAGGAGCACGTCGGCCCGGCCACGGTGATGGGCGCGGTGACGAGTGTCATGCGGGTGCAGCAAATCCTGCAGTCGGCGGTGGACGCTGCGCTGCGGCCGCACGGGCTGACGTTCGCCCGGTACGAGGCGTTGGTGCTGCTGTACTTCTCGCGGCGGGGCAGCCTGCCGATGCGGGTGATGGGCCAGCGGCTGCAACTGCACCCGACGAGCGTCACCAACATCGTGGACCGGCTGGAGGCGGACGGGCTGGTCAAGCGGATCGCCCACCCGACCGACCGGCGGACCACGCTGGTGGAGATCACCGAGCCCGGCCGCCAGCGTCGGGCCGCGGCCACCGAGGCAGTCACGTCGGTGGACTTCGGACTGCGCGGTCTGACCGAACGACAGACGGAGTCGCTGACAGACCTCTTGGCAAAGGTCCGACGGGCCTGCGGGGATTTCCAGTGACACCTTGACGAGCCATGCATGAACGACACCGCCTGGCTTCCACTTTGGGAAGCCGGGCGGTGTCGTGTACTGATCAGCCGACGCCGATCGAGAACACGTGGATCACGCCACCCCCGCTCGTGCTCGACGGGAGTGTCACGCTCTGGACGGTCTTGCCAGCGGTGAGGGCGATCGGCGCGAGCGTGAACAGGTCCGTGACCACCTTCTGGTTGCCGCCGGACATCATGTTGCGGTACGGCGTGGACACGGCCATCACGTTGCCGAACGCCGGGGACGCGCCGCCGCCGCCCAACGTCCAGTCCGAGAATCCGATGGTCGCGGTCTGGGTCGTGCCGTCGGTGTAGGTGATCGTCAACGTGCCCGACGTGTTGCCGTTGGACGCGCTGCCCAGCATGGTCAGCATCGTCGCGGTCGGCGATGCGTTGGGCAGGTTGATGGTCTGGCCCATCGCGGTCACGTTGTCCGGGTCGCCGACCGAGGACGACGGGAACGCAAGGCTGATGCCGCCCGCCATGATCGTGCCGCCCGGAGTGACGCCGGCCGCGGCCAGCTGGTCCCTCGAGTACGCGAAACCGTCACCGTCGAAGTCGGCCACCGACGTGTTGCTGTCCGGTGACGTGCCGACGTTGTTGAACGCCGCCTCGATGCTGCCCGGCTGGGCCACCAGCACGGTCAGCGAACTGGCCGGCAGTGTCCCGTTAGGACCGGTGATGGTGACCGGGATGTGGTACGTGCCGTTGGCCGTCGTCGACGCGACAGACACCATGACATCCGTGCCCGCCTTCATGTCCGCCGGCACGGTGACCGCGCCCGACGTGGCGCTCAGCGTGATCCCGGCCGGCGGGGTCGCCGACCAGTTCACCGTGACGCCCTTGCCGGACAGGTCCTGCGCGCCGAAGGTGGCGTGGTCGCTGCCGCCGGGCGCGATGACGAGACGGGACGGGTTCACGAACGGCAGCGTCGTCTGCTCGCCCGCCTGGAACGACGGCGGCTGGTCGGCCACCGACGCGCCCCACGTGGTGTCCGGCGTCGCGGCCAGCGTCATGTCCAGCGTGCCGCCCTGCTGTGCGAACGACTCCGGCAGCCACGACTTGGTGCTGGTGGCGCCGTCCACCTTCAGCGCCGTCACGTACTGGTTCGTGGCCGACGATCCGGGCGCGTTGATGGTGAACTTGCGGCCGTCCGGTGTGGCGATCTTGACCTGGGTGAACAGCGGGCTGCCCACCATCAGCTCGGCCCGGCCCGGGATCTCCGGGTACAGGCCCATCGCCGACCAGACGTACCACGATGCCATCTCACCGAGGTCGTCGTTGCCGGTGAGGCCGGCCGGGGTGGAGTTGTAGAGCTGGCTCTCCACCGTGCGCACGACCGCCTGCGTCTTGTACGGCGCGCCCGCGTAGTTGTACAGCCACGGGGTTTCCAACGTCGGCTCGTTGGACAGGAACGCGAACGGCTGCTGCGTGCCCACGTTCAGCTTGCTCAGGAACGTGTCGAGGCGCTGGTTCACGGCCTGGTTGCCGCCGTACACCGCGAACAGGCTGCCCTCGTTGTACGGCACCATCCAGCTGTACTGGGCGCCGTTGCCCTCGACGTAGCCGCTGGAGCTGCCCGGGTCGAACGTCGCGGCGAACGAGCCGTCGGCGTTGCGCGGCTCAAGGTAGCCGGTGCCGGGGTTGTAGAGGTTCTGCCAGTTCTGGGCGCGCTGCATGAACTGGTTGTAGGTCGCCGAATCGCCGAGTCGTTGCGCGAGTTGGGCGATCGCGAAGTCGGCGCTGGTGTATTCGAGGGTGTCTGCGGCCGCGCCCGGGACGTAGCCCAGTTTCTGGTAGCTGCCGAGGCCGGGGCGCTCCACGTAGCCGGTGCTGCCGTCGGTGACCTGGGTGGCGCCCTTGAGCATCAGAAGTTCCGCTGTCTTGGCGTCGAAGTTCTTGGCGCCGAAGGCATACGCGTTGGACACGATGATGTGGTACGGGTCGCCGTTCATCACGCCGGTGAAGTCGTTGGCCACCGTCCAGCGGTCCCACGCGCCACCCTGCTGCGCGAACTGCATCATCGAGTTCGCGATGTCCGACATCTCGGCCGGGGCCAGCACCGCGAGGAGTTGGCTCTCCGAACGGTAGATGTCCCAACCGGAGAAGTTGGTGTAGATCGCGTGTCCCTTGGCCGCCTTGTGTGCCTGGCCGTCGAAGCCGAGGTAGTTGCCGTTGGCGTCGGAGAACACGTTGGGCTGCAACAGGGCGTGGTACAGGCTGCTGTAGAACGTCCTGACCTGGTCGGTGCTGCCGCCGGTCACCTGGATCTCGTTCAGCCTGGTGTTCCACGTCGACCGGGCGGCCGCCGAGATCTGGTCGAACGTCTTGCCGCCGCCGTTCTCCGTGGTGAGATTGGACTTCGCCCCCGCTGCGGACGTGAACGACAGGCCGACACGGACGTTGACGACCGGGTGCGTGGTGGAGTTGAACGTCACGAACGCGCCGCTGCCCGGACCGGACACGGTGACGTTCTGCGGCGTCACGGCCGTCGCCTTCGTTGTGGTACCAGCAGTTGCCTTGGTGCCGGCGGCAGCAGCCGCCACCGCCGCGTTCGCCTTGGCCACGCCGGGACTCGCCGGACGGCCGCCGCTCTGCGTGGTGTTGTTCGGGGTCACGGCGCCGTTGTGCCACGTGCCGACGGACGCGAAGTTCTGGTCGAACGCGGCGTAGAAGTAGACCCGGTAGTGGTCACCGGCGCCGCAGAACATGCCGCTGTCGGCCCAGCCGCTGATGAAGTTCGAGCCGATCGTGACGTTGGCATCCGTTGTGCCGCTGACCGATCCGGACGCGTTCACCAGCAGCGTCGCCGGCTGGCCGGCCGGGTAGGTGAACCGGCCGGAACCCGTGCGCTGCGTCGCGCTCAGTTCGACCTTGGCGCCGCTGTCGAGCGTGACGCTGTAGTAGCCGGGGCTCGCGGTCTCGTTGGCGTGCGAGAACGTTGACACGTAACGCATCGGGTCGGTCGCGGGCGAGTCGGTGACCTGGCCGACCACCGGCATGAATGGAATGTCCTGATAGGTGAAGCAACCGGCACCGCTCAGGTGCGTCATGCTGAAGCCCTGAATCCGGTTGTCCTGGTAGAAGTAGCCGCCCGGCTGTGACGTCACGGTGTCCGGGCTCCACTGCACCATGCCGAACGGCACGTCCGCGCCCGGGAAGTCGTTGCCGGCGCCGCCACCGGTGCCCTGGTCCGCGGCACCGGGTTGGGTGCCGAGGAAGGTGTCCACGTTCGCGGCCAGATCCTGTTGGGTGGCACCGGCGTTGGCCTGCGGCGCGGCGACGGCGACCGCCGCCGATCCCAGTGCAAGCGCGAACGCGGTGATGAGTACCCCGCCGCCGCGAATCAGGCTGCTGCCCCTGCTTCCGGAGTTCGGCCTTCGCCGCATGATCAACCCTCGCCTTCCGTCCAACCGGGATCAACGCCGCCGGTTGACAACCTTGTCTATCGAACGGTGGGTGCGCGGTCACGATCTGCGAAGTACGGCCAAGGGTCAAGGCATACGTCTGAGCTTGTCCGGTTCAGGACAAAGGCTTTCGGCCATTGGGCGGAACGAGCGGAGTTGACACGACGGCTCACTTGGTGTCCAATCCGACGTCAATGACAACGTTGTCCAGCTCGGGCCACGGCCGGATCCGGCGAGCCACCATGAACGATGTGGCCCGGCTGGCCGGCGTGAGCCTGAAGACGGTTTCCAGGGTGGTCAACGGCGAGGCGGGCGTGCATCCCGGCACGGCGACGCGGGTGCTGGCGGCCATCGACCAACTCGGGTTCCGGCGCAATCTCGGCGCCCGCAACCTGCGCCGCGGCTCGTCCACCGGCACCATCGGCGTGCTGTTGGAGGACGTGGCCAACCCGTTCTACTCGATGCTGACACGGGCGGTCGAAGAAGTCGCCCGCCAGTACGACCGGCACGTGCTGACCGGCTCGTCCGATGAGGACCCGGACCGGGAACGTGAGCTGGCACTCGAATTCTGCGCCCGGCGGGTGGACGGCCTGCTGATCGTGCCGGCGGGGCTTCGGCACGGCTACCTGGTGCCGGAGATCCACGCCGGACTGCCGGTGGTGTTCCTTGACCGGCCGGCCGGCGACATCGTCGCGGACACCGTCCTGGTGGACAACCTCGGCGGCACAGTGGAAGCGGTCGCGCACCTGGCGCGGCACGGGCACCGGCGGATCGCGTTCCTCGGTGACGCGCCGAATATCTTCACCGCGAGCGAGCGCCTGCGCGGCTTCCGCGAGGGTTACGCGCGCGCGGGCCTGAAGTTCGACGAGGACCTGGTGGCGATGGGCCCGCACGACGAGCGGACGATCGCGGAAGCGTTGCGGCACACCATGGAGCGCTACGACCCGGCCACCGCACTTGTCACCGGCAACAACCGGATCACGGTGCTTGTGCTGCGCGCGCTCGCGGGCCGTTCCGCGCGCCCGGCGCTCGTCGGCTTCGACGACTTCGAACTGGCCGACCTGCTCAACCCGCCGGTCAGCGTGATCGCGCACGACACGGCGGCACTCGGCCGGGCAGCCGCCGAACTGCTGTTCGCCCGGCTCGCCGGGGACAACTCGCCGCCGCACCGGGTGACCCTGCCCGTGCACCTCACCGCCCGAGGATCTGGAGAAAACCACCCGTGAACCCACCGCCGCCGGCCAGCCCGTCCGCGACGCCCGCCGTCGATATGGCGCTCGGCCCGCTGCCGACCGTGCTGCCGCCCAACCAGCCGCGCCAGTTCTACCGTGGTGGCGCGGCCATCGCGGCGCTGCGCGGTGTGCCGCCGACGTCGGAGTTCGGGCCGGAGGACTGGGTCGCGTCCACGACCACCCGGTTCGGGCAGGCACACGACGGGCTGTCCGCGCTGCCGGACGGCAGGCTGTTGCGGGACGCGGTCGCGGCCGACCCGATGTCCTGGCTCGGCCCTGAGCATGTGGCGGCCTTCGGTACCAGCACGGCGATCCTGGTGAAGCTGCTGGACGCGGGACAGCGGCTGCCGGTGCACTGCCATCCGTCGGACTCGTTCGCCCGACGGCACTTCGGCTCCCATTTCGGCAAGACCGAGGCGTGGGTCGTGATCGGCACGAACGGCGCGGATCCCAGGGTGCACATCGGTTTCCGGGACGACGTCGACGCGGACGCACTACGTGGCTTGGTGCGTGCGCAGGACCATGACGCGCTACTCGGCGCGCTGAACACGACAACGGTGGCCGAGGGCGACACGGTGTTGATCCCGGCCGGCCTGCCGCACGCGATCGCCAGCGGGGTCTTCATCGTCGAGCTGCAGCAGCCGACGGACCTGTCGGTCACCCTGGAATGGGACGGGTTCCTTGCCGACGAAGCCGCTGGTCACCTCGGGATCGGCTTCGAAACGGCGTTGCGGTGCGTGGACCGGAACGGTTGGGGCGACGGCAAATGGGAGTCGCTGGTCCGGCGGACCGGTGGGCAGCACGAGCCGGTGGTCGACCTGTTCGACGATGGCGCCGACGGCTTTTTCCGGGCACAGCGGTTGCGGGTGCGGCACCCGGTCGAGCTGGACGCGTCGTTCGCGGTTCTGGTCGTGCTACAGGGGAACGGGCGGCTGCGCACCGAGCGCGGTGGCACGCTCGACCTGCGCAAAGGCCAGACGCTCGTCGTGCCACACGCTTCCGGCCAGTCTACTGTAGACGGTGAGCTGACGGTGGTGCGGTGCCGGCCACCGACGCCCGGGAGTCCGGCGTGACGAACGGCAACGGAGTCATCCTGGAGGCCCGCGACCTCGTCAAGCGCTACGGGTCGGTGGCGGCGTTGCGCGGCGCGTCGTTCAGCGCGCGGGCCGGCGAGGTGGTCGCGCTCATCGGCGACAACGGCGCCGGCAAGTCAACCCTGGTCAAGTGCCTGTCCGGCGCGGAAGTCCCGGACTCCGGCGAGATCCTGCTGGACGGCGAGGTCGTGACGCTGGACTCCCCGACCGCGGCTCGCTCCCGAGGCATCGAGACGGTGTACCAGGATCTCGCGGTCGCGCCCGATCTGGACCCGGCCGCGAACCTGTTCCTCGGGCGGGAACTGCGGCGCGGCGGGCTGCTCGGCCGGCTCGGCATGCTGGACAAGGTCGAGATGCGGCGCCGCGCGGTGGTCGAGTTCGCGCGGCTCGGTGTGCAGCTGCAGAGCGTCGAGGTGCCGATCGGCGCGTTGTCCGGCGGGCAGCGGCAGAGCGTCGCCGTGGCCAGGTCGGTGGTGTGGGCCAGCAAGGTCGTGTTCATGGACGAGCCGACCGCGGCACTGGGCGTCGTGCAGCGCGAGCGGGTGCTCGACGTGATCAAGCGCGTGCGGGACACCGGGATCTCGGTGGTGCTGATCAGCCACAACATGCCGGAGGTGCTGGCCGTCGCGGACCGGATCGAGGTGCTGCGGCTCGGTCGGCGGGTGGCCCGGTTCGCCGCGGCCGACGCGACGCTCGAACAGCTAGTCGGTGCCATGACGGGGGCGCTCACGAACGAGGGGGATGCCGCATGACGGTGGTGGAGAACGGTTCCCTGCCGTTGGACGAGCGGACCTGGCGGCAGAAGCTCGTCGGTGCCAACGTGTTCTGGATCGCGCTGGTGCTCGTCGCGCTGTGCGTGGTGTTCAGTGCGTTGGCGCCGCACGCGTTCCCGACCCTGTTCAACGCGCAGACGACGCTGATCGAGACGTCGGTGCTGCTGATCCTGTCGGTCGGCATGACGTTCGTGATCATCACGGCCGGCATCGACCTGTCCGTCGGCTCGGTGCTGATCTTCGCGAGCATGATGGCCGGCAAGACCCTCAACGCGATGGGCCCGCACGGCGACCCGACGAACGAGGGCTGGGGTTCGATCATGATCGGGCTGGCCGTCGCCGTGGTGTCCGGCACGGCTTGGGGGCTGCTCAACGGTTTCCTGATCGCGAAGGCGAACATCCCGCCGCTGGTGGTCACGCTCGGCTCGTTCGGCGCCGCGCTCGGCGCGGCCGACCTGCTCAACAACGGGTCGGACATCGAGACGGTGCCGAGGTTGCTGAACACGACGCTCGGCTACGGCACGTCGTTCGGCGTCGTGCCGAACATGGTGCTGATCGCGGCGGTGCTCACGCTGATCGGCGCGTGGCTGTTGCACACCACCAGATTCGGCCGGTACACGTTCGCGATCGGTTCGAACGCCGAGGCCGCCCGGCGCGCCGGTATCGGCGTCACGCGGCATCTGGTGCTGGTCTACACGCTGACCGGGCTGCTGGCCGGGGTGGCCGGGTTCATGTCGCTTGCGTACTTCGGGACCACGAACATCAGCGGGCACACCACGGACAACCTGGACGCGATCTCGGCGGTGGTGATCGGCGGGACGAGTTTGTTCGGCGGTATCGGCACGCTGTTCGGCACCGTGATCGGCGTGTTCATCCCGGCGGTGTTGAAGAAGGGTTTCGACATCATCCATGTCCAGGACTTCTGGCAGATGATCGCGGTCGGCTCCGTGCTGGTCGCGGTGGTCTGGTTCGACCAGCGGCGAAGGCAGAACCGCGACCGCTAGCTCTCCCGGCCCAACGAAGTGCGGAGGTAGGCAAAGATGAGGGTTACCAGGCGAACGGGCGCGGCGGCGGTCGCGGCGATCGGGGCGGTCATCGCGTTGGCCGCGTGCGGCAGCGGCACGGTCGGCGGATCAACGGGCGGTTCCGGCGGCTCGGGTTCGGCACCCGCCAACAAGAACCTGGCGCTGGTGGCCGGCGTGGACAACGAGCCGTTCTACTACACGATGGAGTGCGGCGCGAAGGCCGAGGCGACCAAACTGGGCTACACGCTGGACTTCAAGGCACCGGCCAAGTTCGACGCCGGCCTGCAGAACCCGATCATCACCGCGGAGGTCAACGACAAGCCGGCCGGCGCGCTGATCGTGCCGGACAGCGACACGGCGTCCCAGGCGCCGATGGAACAGCTGAAGAACGCGGGCACGAAGCTCGTCGAGGTCGACACGTCGCTGAAGGACTCGTCGGTCGCCCTGTCGGCCATTTCGTCCGACAACACGGCCGGCGGCACACTGGCCGGCGACACGCTCGGCCAGCTGCTGAACGGGAAGTCCGGCTCGGTGCTGGCACTGGACACGGTCGCCGGAACGTCCACGACGGACCAGCGGGCACAGGGCTTCGCGGCCGAGATCAAGGCCAAGTACCCGAACCTGAAGGTGATGGACACCGAGTTCACCAACAACGACCCGGCGGTGGCAGCGGAGAAGGTGACCGCCGCGATCGCCGGCACACCGGACCTGGTCGGCATCTTCGCCACCAACCTGAACACCGGCCAGGGCGCGGCGACCGGCCTCGGCAACGCCCACAAGGCGGGCCAGATCCAGCTCGTCGGCTTCGACGCCAGCCCGAACGAGGTGACCGACCTGCGCGGCGGCCAGTTCCAGGCCCTGATCGCCCAGGAACCGGGCGTCATCGGTAAGGATGGTGTGGACCAGGTGGTCAACGCGATCAATGGCAAGCCGGTGACCAAGAACATCCCCACCGGCCTGATCTCCATCACCAAGGCCAACATGGACGCCAACCAACAGTACTTCTACACCCAGACCAAGTGCTGAGCTGACGTTCGGTGTCGCGGCGGGCGCGACACTCACCGTTCTGCTGTGGCGCCGAGGCCCGCGATCAACGTCTCGGCGGCGGTGTAGGGGTCGAGTTCGCCGGTCATCAC
>DATBCR010000171.1:0-2589 GCA_036270375.1 Pseudonocardiaceae bacterium
GCCACCCCGGCCGCGGCCGCCGCGTTCGCCAGCCGGTGCAGCGCGAGCACCGCCCATGCGTCCTGGTAGTCGGCCACCCGGCCGGCCACCAGCCCGGCCCGCAGCAGCCCGAGCGTCTCCTGTGCCTGTGCCTTGGACCGGGGCAGTTCGGTGATCGGCACCGGCGCACCCGCCGCGACCAGCGACCGCTCGCCGTCGGTGCCGGTCAGCGCGGCGCGCAGCGCGTCCCAGCCGCCATCGCCGGCGCCGTCCGGCACCACGGCGTACAGCAGGCCGTGCAGGTCGGCGACGGCGGGGCGGCGGCCGATGCCGGCGGTGATCCGCTCCCACATGGCCAGCCGCAGGCCCTCGGCACGCAGTTCGTCCGCTGGCTCCCGGCCGGCCGCGTCGATCGCGACCACCCGGTGCGGCACCTCGGCCAGGTCCAGTTCCGCCGCGGCCACCCGCACGCTGCCCCGGCCCTCAAGGATCGCGCGCACCTGCTCGGCCGAGTGCCGCCGTTCCGCGTCCACCCTTGCCCTGCGCCGCAACAGATGCAGCGCGACGACCGGCCCGGCGTCCGCGAACGCGGCGGCTCGCGCGTCGGGCACCCGGCCGGGCACGACGGCCCACATCGAGCCGAGCAGTTCGCCGCCCATCCGGATCGGCACGATCAGCCTCGGCAGCGTGCCGTCCCGCTGGGCGGCCACGTAGATCGGGTTGCCGCCCCTGGACAGCTCACGGAACACGCCCCGGGAACGGAACCGCGCCAGCACGTCGTCCGGCACCCGGCGGCCCATGATGGTGGACACCCTGGCCGGATCGGTGCGGTCCTGCCGGGCCGAGTACGCCAGCACCCGCGAGTTGGCGTCCTCGATGGTGACCGGCGCGTCCACCACCGACGCCACCGCGTCGGCCAGCCGGAACAGGTCGCCGAGCCCGCTCGGCTCGTAGTCCCGCCGGTCGGTCTCGGCCGCGTCCGCCTCGGCGTCCAGCACGGTGCGCAGCAGCCACACCAGCTGTGCCCAGCCGGTACCGGACTTGACCTCGACGACGGACGTGCCGGCGGCCCGCCCGGCCGAGGCAACCGCCGCCTGGCCGGACACGGGTGGTTTGAGCAGCACAGCTGCCGCCTTGCGCTCACCGGCGTGCCGGATCAGGTCCACCGCGTCCCGCCCGGTGCCGACGGCCGCGCCGAGCACAAGGTCCCCCGACGAGAGCTGGGCCTTCCGGCCCGGTTCCGCGATGACCACGTCACTGACCGGGCACGGCTGATCGGCGATCAGCACCGTGCGCAACAACGTCGGCCCTACCCGGTCGACGACCCCCTGCACCGTGAGCATCCGGCTCCCGTGATCGTGATCGTGGCTGCCCGAGGAGTCGGGGCGGGCACCATAGTCGCACCTCACCTCCGCATTCAACGAACGCGGCGGCGCGCGACCACGATCCCGATCACCCCGATCAACCCACCCACGATCAACACCAGGCCGGGCAACAGCAGGCTCGACATGGCGGTGTCCACGGGGGACGGTCGGCCGCCCATGCCCATCGGCGTTCGCATGCCGAACAAGTTCGTCACCAACGCCACCGTCGTGAACACCACCGCGATCACCGCGCACGTCCGGCCCGGCTCGACAAGTGACAGCGCGAGCAGCCCGATCCCGATGATCAGCAGCGCGCCGTAGCTGTTCCTCGGTTCCAGGTACGCGACGAACTGGATCGCCGCCGCACTCCCGATCGCCAGCAACAGCCCGAACCCGCCGGTCGCCCACCGCCGGCTGGACATCCGCCGCCCGAACCTGCGCGGCACGATCGCCACCGCGGCGATCAGCAGCCCGATCTCGAACCCGCACGCGGACAGCCAGGCGGCCAGGTGCTGGGTGCCGGGACTCAGGTTCGCAGCGGTGCCCCTCGGCAGGCTCAGCGTGACGAACTCGATCAGCGGATACAGCACAACGTAGAGGGCAAGGCTGGTAAGCGCATACAGCAGGTGCCACCCGGTCTGCGGCACGACACCGGCCCGCCGCGCCCGCAGGTGGTACCAGAGCAGGATGACCAGCGGTCCGAACATGACGACGCAGAACCAGTACAGCGCAACGGACATCGGATCACCGAGCGCCGCGCACGTGCCGAACTGTTGCAGCGGCGCGAAGGCGAGGCTCGAATAGTCGATACCGGCCGGCAGCGGCGACGGCCGGTACACCATCGGGGCGGCCAGGATCAGCACACCGAACAGCAGCATGGGGAACCAGTAACCGCTGCGGTCCTGGACCACCTGCGCGGGCCGGCGGTCTTCCTCGGCCCCGATGTCGATCACTGGATTCATCACTGAGTGGTCACCAGATGGATCACCGTATCGGGTCGTTGTACCGGTCGAAAACGTGGCTGTACCAAGGTTGGACACGGCGATCGCGCACTTCCCCGTCGTCGTTCATGATCGCCCAAGCCGCGCGGGCCCGCCTCCCGAGCCCGCCAGTCCGATGATGCCATCGGCTACCGCTCGTGTTCCAACGGTGACCGTGAACGGGCTGTTTGGGTCGGTGACCGGTCGGTCACGCACCACGAACCTCGGTCCATCCTTGGTCGCGCTCGGCGTGCACGAATGACGGG
>DATBCR010000172.1:0-5138 GCA_036270375.1 Pseudonocardiaceae bacterium
AGATGGAACGCCCTCATGTCCGCGGACGCGAACTCACAGCGGACGACGACGGCTGCCCGCTGGTGCCTCGGCCGCCGCGCGTAGTCGAGGAGTTCGTATTCCCACGACGAGCATTCGGCCACGTCCGGCCCGTGCGCCAGCACCGCGTCCGCGACCGAACGCGCATACGTCATCGGCTCGTCCGAGTCGGACACGACGATGTGGCGTGGACTCCAGGCGCACGGATTGGGTGAGATCGTCGCAACGTCCACACCGGACTCGGCGAGATGGTGGGCAAGCCGCCGGTACACGGTCGAGACGCCGCCGACGGGGTTGTCGGCGAGCAGTCGATGCGTGAGAACGACCCGCAGCGGGCGCACCTGCATCACGGCCGCAGCACCTCCTCGTCCGCGATGCAGGAGTTGCTTGCCGTCGGATCGACGTCCTCCAGTGTGGCGAGGAAGTCGTAGTCGACCATGTCCGCACCGGGACGTCGCTGCGGGGCACGCCACCGCGACTGGCGGACCTGTGTGTGCGGGATCCGCTGTCCGACCGCGCCGAGGCAGTATCGGCAACTACGCAGTGGCTGGTCGTCGTTGAGATAGGCGAGCAGCCGTGCCGGAAAATCGGTGTCCTCGGTGATCGCCACGCCGTCCCGGGCGGCCGGGCCGCCGGCGAGCGCGACGAAATGACTCTGCGGACATTTGTAGAACACACCGTCGATCACGTTGTGGCAGAGCCAGACGTGGGCGATCAGGCAGGTGCGGTAGATGCGCGACACCAGGCCGGTGTCCTCGGTGCCGATCTCCGAGTACGACTCGCGGAAGTGGTCGTAGTGCCGGATCAGGATGTCGACATCGTGCTGTGCGGCCATTGTCCGCCATTGCGCGAGGCCGTCGGCCGACGGCTCGTAGCCGGGGTAGACCGAGACGTGCACCTCGTCGACGGCGGCCCAGAATTCGTTGCCCTGGCGCGGCAACAGGATTCCGTTCGTCACGATCCGCACGCGATCGGTGATGCCGGAGGCACGGATCGCCGTGACGAGGCCTAGTAGATCCGGGTGCAGCAACGGTTCGCCGCCCAGTACGCGGACGTGGTCGGCGCGATAGCAGCGGGCGAGCAGCGTCAGGTCGCGGCGGACCGACGCCGGGTCGGCGACCGACTTCGGCGCCAGAACAGGCGAGGTGTGACTACAGGCCCGGCAGGAGAGATTGCATCCGGCGACCGCGTTGATCTCAATGGTTTCGCTGTGGATCAGCCCGTCGTCGGCCGGCGCGAACGTGGCTGTCATCCGGCCTCCCACCAGCGGATTCAATCAATCTTGCGATCCGGGTGAGACTAGCAGGTTGTCGAAAGGACACGTCTTGTCCAATTGTCGCAAACACCATTCCAGTTCGGGCACCACCGGAATGTTCGGCGCGGTCGATGCCAGCAGTTGCGCCGCGTACCGCAACACGCTCGCCCGCCACAGGTCGTCAAGGCAGCCCAGTTCGACGGCGGACAGCGTGCCGGCGGCCAGATAACCGAGGACCACCTCGTCGGTGGCACTGCGACGGGCGCAGGCCACGTCGGCCGCGCGCAGATCCAGGTGCGTCGAGTCCAGATCCAACACACCGGTCAGTTTTCCGTGCTCGAACAACAGGTTCGAGCCGATCAGGTCGCCGTGCACCACCGCGACCGGCAGGCCCCCCTCGGTGGCCTTCGTCAGTCGCTTGTGGACATCGCTCCAGTGCGCGCGAATCGGACCGACCAGGTCGTCCGTCTCGGGTGGTGCGCCGTCGGGCAGCACGATCTCGTCGGTCCGCCGCCAGCCGACCCGCTGGCCAAGGTCAAGGCCCACGAGATCACGGTGCAGCTCGGCCAGGATCCGGCCGCGATCCCGGCGGCGCCGGTCGTTCTCGCGTCCCGGTGCCCGGCCCGGCAGGCGTGGGAACAACGCGAACGCCGACTTCTCGTGCCACACCACATCGTCGATCGGTGCCGCGACCGGCCAGCCCCTGGCGTGCAGATGGCGCAACACCTCGAACTCATAGGCGATCGACGGGCCGGGATGGCCGGATCGGTACCGCCGCAGCACGAACGCCTCGGTGCCCCGGCGGATCGCCCAGTGCGTGTTGCTCCGGGAGCTGAGCATGCGGACGTCGTCCGGAATCAGCCGCCATTGGCGCAACACCGCTCGGACGGGAACCGGCGGACCAGCGGTCACGGCGCCTCCGGCGGAATCGACGTCGCCCTGCGCACCAGAAAGTCGCCGATGGCCAGGGCGTCCAGCTTGGTACCCAGGAACATCCGCACGGCGTCGGTGGCCGTGCAGCAGATGGGCTCTCCCCGGCCGTTGAGCGACGTGTTGAGCACGATCGGGACACCGGTGCGCCGGCCGAACTCGGCGATCAGGCGGTGGAACTCGGGGTTGGTCTCGCGGTTCACGGTCTGCACCCTTGCCGTCCCGTCAACGTGTAGTGCCGCCGGCACCTCGGCGGCCCGTTCCGGGCGCACCCGGCCGACGAGCAGCATGAACGGCGAGTGCGCGACACCATCGAACCAATCCGTGACCTGCTCCTCCAGTACGGCCGGGGCCACCGGTCGGTACCACTCACGACTCTTGACCGCGTTCATCGTGTCACGCATGGCGGCCCGGCCCGGATCGGCCAGGATGCTGCGCTGGCCGAGCGCCCGAGGGCCGTACTCCATCCGCCCCTGGCACCACCCGACGACGGCGCCGTCGACGAGCAGATCGACGACCGCGGCCGCGATGTCGTCGTGGCGCTCCCAGGTGATCGAGTCCTGCTCCGCCGACAGCGCGAGTTCGACGGCGGCGGGTTCGATGTCCGGGCCGAACGCGGCCGAACGCATCTGGTAGCTCCGGGGTTTGCCCGCCAGCTGGTGCACGATGTAGCAGGCGCTGCCCAGTGCCAGGCCGGCGTCGTCCGCCGCGGGCTGGACGAAAATCTCCTCGAACGGTGTTTCGGCAAGGATCTTGCCGTTGACGACGCTGTTGAGCGCGACACCGCCTGCCATCACGAGCGAGCGCAGGCCGGTGGTCCGGTGCAGGCGCCGCAGTATGCCGAGCACGATCCGCTCGACCGCGTCCTGGACTGTCGCGGCAAGGTCGTAGTGCGCCTGCGTGAACGGCTCCTCCGGACGGCGCGGTCCGAACCCGATGACCTCGGCGAAACGTGGCGAGACCTGTTGGCGGATACGGAAGTCGAACAGGTCGTAGTTGATGCGGTATTCGCCGTCGTCGGTCGGGAACAGGGCCTGGCCGAACCGGTCGGCGAGGGTCGGCGCACCATAGGCGGCCAGGGCCATCAGCTTGCCGGCCTTCTCGGCACCACGCAGCCCCAGATAGCGGGCGATCGACCAGTAGACCATGCCGAGTGAGTGCGGGAAGTCGATCCCGCCGATCCGCTGCAGGCGGGTACCCGATCCGATCCCCCACGTGGTGGTCTCCCATTCGCCCATGCCGTCGGCCGTGAAGTAGGCGGCCCGCTCGAACGGCGAGACGTAGAAGGCACTCGCCGCGTGGCCGGTGTGGTGCCGGACGAAAACCGTGCGCGGATAGGACTTGGCGTCCGGAAACGCCTCGCGCAGCAGGCGCGGCGGTCGCCGCATGTAGCTGATCACGCGCAGGTCCTTCCGCCACACCGCGAGACCGCCACGCTCGACGAACAGGTTCCACTTCAGCTTCTCCCGGATGTACAGCCGGGACTGGCGTGGCAGCCCGAGGTGCGAGACGTCGTCGAGGGTGATGCCGGCGGTCCGCAGGCAGTAGTCGATCGCACTATGCGGAAAACGCCGCTCGTCCTTGTTTCGGGTGAACCGCTCCTCCTCCACGGCGGCCAGGACCTCGCCGTCCGGGCTCACCACGCACGCCGCCGCGTCGTGCCACATCGAGTTCACGCCAAGCACATATCCGGTACGCATTACGCACTCCTTCCGGGCCTTGACCCGTAGAGCTTGGCGGCCTGGTAACTCGCGAAACGCCGCCGGCCCGAACGGACGTCGTCGATCAGCAGGTCGATGGACTGCCGCAGGTCGAACAGTTGCGCCTGGAGCAGCGGCAGGCGATCGAGCAGGGATTCGTCGGTGTGCGCCCGCACCCGTGTGTACGCCAGGCGCAGCACGAGGACGGACAGCCGGTCCAGCGCGGTGCCCGGTGCCTCGGTGGCCAGCGGGGCGGCCGGGTGCGGGCGCAGCGCGAGCGCGTACGCCTGGTTCAGCCGGTCGATGCGGTCGTTGCGCTCCAGGTTCAGCCGCTCGATGGCGCGCCGGAGTGCGGCGATGTCGCTGTCGGTGCGGCCGGCGGCGCGAATTTCGTCCTCGTGCAGCCACAACTGCCCATTGGCCCGGTGCAGTTGTCGCAGCAGCCCGGTCTGGAGTTCACGGTCGCCGCCCTGGTCAGGGGTCGGCGGATGGGACGGCGTCACCCGACCCCCGCTCGCTTGCGACTCGGCGGCCGCCGTCAGCAACCGCAGCGCCTCCCACGCCCACAGCACCGGACCGTCCCCCGCCGGCATGGCCGTCACAGCAACAACTCCTCGAGTTCGGGCACAGGCCGCCGGTCGGCACCCAGCAGCAGTGCGTCGAGCAGGTCACGCCGCAGGCCGGCCAGCAGCGGACCCGATGACGGATCACCCGCGATGTCGTGGCACTCGGTCGGATCGGCAACCAGGTCGTACAGTTCGTCGGCACCCCCGGCCCGAACGACGTACTTGTGCGATCGGGTGCGCAGCATCACCGTCCGGTTCATCGCGGTCGGTGCCGCTTCGAGGGCCCGGTATTTCCAGCCGGCACGGTCGCCCGCGACGGTCAGCAGGCGTTGCGCCAGTTCCGGTTCCCAGCCGGCGTGACACGTCACGTACGGTCGGATCTCGTTGTCCGGGCGGGATTTCGGATCGGACAGGTACGGCAGCAGGCTTCGGCCGTTGATGCCGTCCGGCACGCCGAGACCGCACGCGTCGAGCAGGGTCGGCATGAGGTCGATCGCCTCGACGAGGCCGTCGATCGACGCGGCCGGCAGGCCGGGAACCGACAGCACCGCGGGAATGCGCGTGATCGAGTCGGCGCAGCAGGCCGGCCATTTCTCCACCAGGCGGCGTTCACCGGCGAAGTCGCCGTGATCCGACCACAGCAGCACGATGGTGTCCTCGGCCAGTCCG
>DATBCR010000173.1:0-32315 GCA_036270375.1 Pseudonocardiaceae bacterium
CGCTGAACACCCGGGACAGCGTGGCGGCGGTCGAAGCGATGCGTGCGCACCTCGCCGCGGTGCAGGCCAACCTGTTGGGCGGCAACGCATAACTCGTCAGCGCCGGCGGTATCGGTACCCTGGACGAGCTGTTCGAGATCATCAGGTGGGCACAACTCGGCCGACACGCAAGCCAACGGTCGTGCTCACCACGGCGGCTACTACAACCCGCTGGTGGCTCTGCTCGACCACGCATCCCGCAGGTCGACAAGACCGGCATCGACGATGGCTTCCACATCGGCTAGGGGCTTCCGGCGCCGGGGGCCTGTTCCCGGCTCGGGCCGCCCAGTCCCTCGTACATCTCCATCACGTCCGCCGGGAACGGCCGCCCGTGCACCATGCCCAGGAAGACCTCGGCGACGAACTCGCGCGGATGTTGCGCCGCGTAACCGCTGACCGTCGCCGCGACGGCCTGCTTTCCGGTGGCGAACTCCGCGCCGGTGAGCTCGTGGAACTTGCTCCTGTTCTGGTGGTAGTGCAGGAAATGACCCAGCTCGTGCACCATCGTGCCCGCGCCGCTCGGGTCGAGTTGGGTGGACAGGTTGTGGTACTCGGTCCCGCCATACCGGTTGTCCAGCGGGTTGTCCAACAGTTCGGAGCTGGCCACGAGGGCGTCCGGCGCGATGTACTCGGCGCGGTGCATCCGGGAACCGGTCGGCACCGCGTTGTCGGGCGTCAGCACCAGGGTGCGGCCGTACTTCGGGAAGTACGCCGTCAGCGGCGGAACCTTGTAGCCACCCTGTTGCACCTTCCGGATCGCGTCGGTCAGTGACTGCAGCCGCCGGTCGCGCTGGATGTCGGTGGGATCCCAGTTCACGGTCAGCGTGGTCTGTCCCACCGTGCGCTGCACCTCCTCGGTGTCGGCCGCGGACCTCCGTTCCTCGGTCAGCACCGGTTGGGTGCCCACGGTGCCGAGGTACGACTCCAGCTCCGGGTAGATCGTCTGGCCGGTCACGGTGTTGACATTGGCGGCCATGATCTGTTGGACCTGGATGGCGGTGACGCCGTTCGGGGTCACGCCGCCGACGATCGCCAGTGCGCCGGCCAGTCCCTGCCGGGCGAACTGGTCGAGCTTGGTCAGTGATTCCTCGGTCAGCTTGCCTCCATCGTCGCGGTCGGCGGCGAACGCCTGGTGCACCAGGTTGGTGTCCAGGTTGAGCGCGTCCTCCCGCCGGGTTCGCCGCGCGAAGTTCGCCAAGTCCGGGTCGATCTGGCCGTACTTGGCGAGCCGGGCGGCCCGCTCCTGGCGTTCGGCCCGCCGCTGTGCCACCTCAGCGAGAGCGGCGTCGACCTTGGTCGCCAGTTCGTCGATGAAGCCCTGCCGCTTGCTCCCGCCGGCCTTGCTGGCGTGCCACGCCTGCACCGCGGCCCGGATCGACTGGAGTTGGGCCTGGTTGGCGTCCAGGTCGCCGGGTATCCGATAGCCGCCCGTCAGCCACACCGTGATCGCCCTGTCGATCGCCTTGAGCTGGTCGGACCGCTTCCTGAGCGTCACGCTTGTGTTGTCGAGCCAGTTGTCCACGAACTCGCGCAGTGCGTCGGCCGGGCGCGGCGGCGCGGCGGTGCTGGTTCCCTGGGTGTCGTCGCCCGCCCGCTGGAGCACCGGGCCGGTGAGCATCCGGGCGACGGCCGTGTTGCCGTAGTCCCGTTGCAGGGTGGCAAGGTCCACAGTGGACGGGGACTCCGGGCGGCGGACAGGCATGGCCACCTGCGGACGGGCCGGCTGGTGTTCGTCCCGCTGTTGTGGGTCCCGCTGTTGTAGGTCACGGTGCTGCTGGCGTCGCATCGGTGTACCTCAAGTCCCTCTGGGTCAGGAGCGTTTGAAGAACTCGATCTCGCCCAGCGCGATGGCCCGGCCGGGGCGTTGGTCGGCGGCGGCGCGGATCACCAGGCGGATCCTGGTCACGTCGCTGATGCCCGTGTTGGTGGTCTGCGGGCCGGGCTTGTCGGCGACGACGATCGGGAGCGTGGTGGTCGCGCCGTTCGAGGTGGTGATGTCCAGGTCGACCCTGGTGGGCCGGGCCTGCTGTGCGAACGCGGTCGGGTCGGTCGAGGCGCCGGGGGTGATCACCACACCAAGCAGGCGGAACGGTTGGGCAAAGCTGAACTGAGCCCAGTCGCCGACCGACGGCGCACCCCAGTACTGGTTGGAGACGCCGTCCACGGCCGCGCCGACCGGGTGCCCGGGAACGGCTTCGCTGCTCGTCACCCGGTTGGGGCTGATCGACGCCGGGGTGCCCATCTTGTCGAGCACGATCTGGAACGTGTTCCCGATGTACGGGGCCAGCACGAAACCGGCGACGACGAGCACCGCCAGCACGACGAGCGCCACGATCCGGCGCGGCCACGGCGATCCGCCGGTGCGGTGGGATCGGCGACGGCGCGCGGTCGGTTGCCGCGCCGCCGCCTCGGTCAGTGCCGTCCCGCACTGCCGGCAGAACTTGGCCCCGGTCCGGTTCACCGTCCCGCATTTCGGGCACTGCGGGCCATCACCGGTTGGCTGGGTCGCCGCGGGCGCGGCCGTCGTACGCGGCGGTGCCACCGGGTGGGCCGGCGCGACCGCATGTGGCTGCTCGGGCGCCTGGGGCTGCACAGGGGCCGTTGACTCGGCGTCGTTCTCCTTGTCTGGGTTGAGCCAGGCCAGGTAAGTGCCGCAGTTGTTGCAGAACTCGTCGGTGTTGGCGACGGTCGCGCCGCAGTTGGTACAGGTGGGCACCCTCAGCCGCCTTCCTCGTCAGGTGGGCCGGGCAGCGCTTCGACCCGGCAGATCAGGTGGGCGGGCCGGACCGCGTCCACCATCGCGATCACCCGCGCCACGTCCACGTCGGCGCGGCCGGGCCAGACCCGCACCACCACCTCGGACTCCGGTTCGCCCGGCAACGCCGTGTCCGGCGACGACGACCAGATGGCGCCGGTGCCGTCGGCGACCGACGCGTGCACGCCGAGGCACAGCCACAGCCGTTCCACCAGCCCACGCGCGGTGCCGGTCCAGCGATGCAGGTCGATCGCGTGCCGCACGACCTGCCGGCGCAGTTCGACCGGCCAGTCGGGGTCGAGCTCGACCGCGACCCAGGAACCGAGCCAGGTCAGGAAGTCCGCCGGGGTCAGCCGAGAATCCAGGTAAGCCGGCATGTTGTCTAAAGTAGACAGTATCGCGGCCAACACGGTGTCCAGGCCGGCCGTGAACCGTTGCGCGAAGTCGTCGTCCGCGTACATCGCTGGCAGCAGCCCGCACAGCGGGTGCCGGCTGGGCAGCCCGGGCAGTGCGGCGCGGGTCATCCCGGGCCGCCCGTCGTCACGACGACCTGGTGCTGGTGGGAGAAGACCAGCGCGTTGGGCTCCAGCTCGACCCGTTCCACGATCGTGCCGCGCCGGCCGGTGATCGGGTCGGCCGGGAACAGCCGGATCTCCTCGACCAGCCCGACCCCCGGTACCCGTTGCAGCACCGAGAACACCTCGCCGAACTGGACCGCGCGCCCGAACTCCCAGCCGGTGCCGGTCAGGCCGCCGCGCAACGGGTTGAGGTAGCGGTAGAGGGCGTTCAGGGCGTCGCGCTGGACCCGGTCCGTCAACACGCCGCCGGCGGCAGCGAGCCGGGCGACGACCGTGATCCCTTGGTAGCGCGGCGGTTCCACCACCAGGCGGGTGCCGATCAGCCGGCGTTCGGCCACGTTCGCCGTAATCGCCGCGAGCAGCGAGTCCGGCGGGATCAACTGCTCGAACCGCAGCCGGTCCCCCTCGTCCGGGACGGCCTGCGGCACCACCAGCAGCCGGACCGCGCCCGGCTCGGCCCCCGCCCCGGCCGGCAGGCAGCGAATCCGCGCCGCGGACGGGCCGGCGATGCGGGCCAGATGCTCGTAGTCCGCTGTGGTCACCGCCCGCTCCTGGACGCGAAGCTCCTGCGGCGCGCGGAGTTTCGCCTCGGCCACCGTCTCGCCGTTGACTCCCCCGCCGGCCGCCTCCCGATTTCGGACACCGGCCACGTACGGCACCGAGCTGCGCAGCACGGAGATCGCCGCGCGCGGCACGTTGCCGGCCCGGCCACCGCCGGTGCGGTAGCGCTGGATCCGGATCTGTTCACCCTTGCCTGGCACGGCGCCACAGGACCGCGACGACCCGTCGGCATCCCGGACCACCGGCGGGAACAGCAGTTCCCCGCTCGTCGCGTCCAGCACCACGTGCCGGTCGGCCGGGCCGGACCGGCCGAAGTGCTCCACCACGGCCCAGTCCTGCCAGCCGTCCGGCGACGACACCTGCACCACGACCGGATCGGCGTCGAGCAGTACCGGCGTGCGGGGCACCAGCAGCCGTTGCCCCGGCACGCCGTCCGATGTTCCGATCGGCACGTCGGTCAGGGTTTCCGCGTGCTCGACGATCGTCGTCCCGCCGATGGTGAACGCCTCGGCGACCCGGACCGTCGGTGTCTCCGAGTAGAACGGCACGCCGGGAACGCGTTCGGTGACGCGGCAACGGATCCAGCCGGCACGGATACCGCCGACCACGGACAGCGCGTGCGACGCCGGGACGTGCAGGATGACCTCGCCCGGCCGGTTGAGGCCGCCGGTGGTGTCCAGGTCGGTGGCACACGATGTCCAGGTGAGGCCGTCCCACGCCTCCCAGACAAGCGGCGGCCGGGTCGGGTCGACGCCGATGCCCTCGACCCGGCTGTCCAGCCGTACCGCGATCAGGCACCGGGGCACGGCGGCGGACAGGCCGAACAGCATGGCGTCGCCAGGCGCCGGTGCGGCCTGGAAACACGGGACGTCCCTGCGGGCGCGCAGGTCCGCGGTGCGTTCGGCCTGCTCGCCGGATGCCGCGATGGTCACCAGCCGGTCCAGCGCGCACGGCACGATCGGCAGCTCGTCCACGGTCGCGAACACGACCGCCGCCCTGGTCTCGCCCGGTGCCGTGGCCACCTCGGTGCCCGCGGGCAGCAGCACCGTCTCCGACTGCGGCGCGGACAGCCGGAACGTCACGTCGGCTCGGGCCGCGCCGGGCGGGAACAGCTTGACCCCCAACAGGTCCAGGAACGCGAGGTAATTCTTCTCCGGCACCCGGTTGAGCCGGTAGACGAGTTGGTCGACCATCTGCGCGAAGACCTCGATCAGCGTCACGCCGGGGTCGGACACGTTGTGGTCCGTCCACTCCGGACATCGCTGCCGCACGTACCGCTTGGCCTCGTCCACCAGTTGCTGGAACCGGCGGTCGTCCAGGTTGGGCGCGGGGAGCACCATCAGACATCGTCCCCCTCGGACGGGATGCTGTAGAAGGGAAAGACCAGGTTCCGCCGGTCGTTGGTGGACCGGATCGCGTAGTGCACGTCGATGTAGAGCAGACCCTGTTCGACCGAGTCGAACGCGATCACCACGTCGGTCACCTCGATCCGAGGTTCCCAGCGCTCCAGCGCGATCCGCACCTCATGCGCGATCCGGCCGGCCGTGCCGCCGTCGGCGCCCGCGAACACGTACTCGTGGATGCCGCAGCCGAACTCCGGCCGCATCTGCCGTTCGCCGGGGGCGGTGCCCAGCACCAGCCGGATCGCCTCCTGGATCTCCTGGTCCCGCTCGACCATGCCGATCCCGCCGGTCGGCCCGATCCGCAGTGGAAACCCCCAGCCCCGCCCGATAAAGGGCGCGCTCATCAGGCACCGCCGATCAGCACGGTGAAGTCGCCGGTCAGGATTTCCGCCTCGCACACGGTCTGGTCGCCCATCGTGGCCGCGGGCAAGCCCCCGATCAGCACGACGCCCTCCTCCGTCACCCCGCCCGGCGACGGGATGACCACGTTCGCCGGGCCGAGCGCGGCGTGTTCCGGGATCGGGCACACATGCAGGCTCCCCAGCACGGCCGCCGGCCGCCCACCGATCAGCACGGTCTCCACTTTCAGCGCCCCTGGGGGCGGGATGGTGATCGTGCCGGCGTGGGACGTCTCGTCCCCGGTGCGCGCGGCGGCTGGCATGTCGTTCTCCTCGTCAGTTCAGCTTGACAAGCGGGGCCTGCACGCTCACCTCGGCCGTGCCGGTGATCGACACGGTCTCGCCCCGCAGCGTCAGGCTGCCGGTCGTGGCTTCCACCGTGATGCCGGTCCGGGAGAGGATGATCGTGTTGCCCGCAGCCTTGATCGTCACGTTCGCGACGTCGGCCTGCTCGTCCAGCCGAATCTCGAACTGCCCGCCGCCGGTGGCCAGCCGGACGCCCTGGGCGCCACCGCTGACTTCGCGCAGTTCCAGGCGATGTCCGTTGCGCGACACCAGCGACCACCGCTGAACCGCGCCACTGGTCGCGTTCACCAGGTCGTCGTCGTGGTGCGACGGGTGGTCGACCCCGTTGTAGAGACCGCCGAGCACGTACGGCGCGTCCAGGCTGCCCTGCTCGAACCCGACCAACACCTCGTCGTTCACC
Organism: Pseudonocardiaceae bacterium; assembly: GCA_036270375.1. Lineage (GTDB taxonomy): Bacteria > Actinomycetota > Actinomycetes > Mycobacteriales > Pseudonocardiaceae > DATEPR01. The sequence continues at coordinate 6,441 of DATBCR010000173.1, forward strand.
TGGGGGCAGAACACACCGCCACCCCCGACCCCACCGATCTGGACGGTGCGCACCCAGTCGGTCACGTACGTGTCGGACAGCCACGGGAACTTCAGTTTCACCCAGCCGCGCTGGCCGCCCACGTCTTCCTTTTCCCTGACGTCGGTGACCTCGCCGATCGCCAGCCCCGGCATCCGCGGTCCCCGGGACGGCGCGTTGCCGCCCATCGCCAGGCCGGCCAGCGACCGGTCCGGCGACGCGCTGACCAGCACCGTCGTCCGGTAGCCGGAACGGTCCAGCACATGGTGCGCCGCAGTAGCGGTGTACTTGCCCTGGAACGGCGAGTCCGGGATGGCCAGAGCCACCGGCACCCCGGCCTGCAACCGCGGTTCCCCCCACACGACCGCCTCGATCTCACCGGTCCTGGCGGTCATCGCGGCCGCGACCGACCTGGCGACGGCGGTGGTCTCCGCCGACGTGCGGTACGGCGTGTCCGCGACGAGCAGCGTGGTGTCCGCGCCGGGCGCCGGCACCTTCTTCTCGGGTACCACGGTCCGGCTGGTTCCGGCCGGACCGCCTGTCACGAGCTTGGACTTGGTGTCCACGTTCCAGCCGCGCACCTCGATGTTGTCCACCTGGTCGCCTGCGGTCAGCACCGCGCGCAGGGCGCGCAGGTTGTCGCCGTACTGCAGGACGTACGGGTTGGTCTCGAAGGACGTCGACGGCGCCGGTGCGCCGGACGCCGGTGTCGGCCGGAGCAGTTCCAGTTCCCCGGTCCGCTGGTCCACCCGCAGCGTCACGCCGTGCTCCTGGGCGATGCCCAGCAGGAACTCCCAGTCCGACACGTTGGCCTGGCTGAGCTGCTGGTAGCTGATCGGCGCCGTCTCGATCCGGCCGGTCGGCACTCCGGCGTCCGCGGCCACCTCCCGCACGATGGCAGCGGCGGTCATCTTGTGGAACGCCTTGACCTTCCGGCCTCGGAACAGCTTGTACGCCGGGCTCTGCGCGCGCACCACGGTGAACGTGCCGGTGGTGCTCTCGATGTCCAGTTCGAGGGCGGTCACCTCGCCGGCGAACAACGGCTCGTCGTCCCGCACGGTGCGCACGGCGACCGTCAGCTTGCTGCCGATGACGATGTTGGTCTTCGCCAGGAACTGGTGATTGGAATCGCGGAAGGCCAGCGTGGCCACGTCCGGCAGGCCCACGTTCTGGTCGACCACACACGAATCGAGTAGTTTCGCCCATTCGGTGGGCAACTGGCCTGGAGTGCCGATGATCGCCTCGCCGGCGAACGGGCGGCCGCCGCCCGCCGCCGTCATCGCGCACCGTCCGGATCGGCCGACGTGGTTGCCGGCACGAGCAAATCGGTGCCCGGCGGCAGTTCCATCGGGTCGTCGATGTCGTTGGCCGCCGCGATCACCCGCCACGCGGTCGCGTCGCCGTACTCGCGCCACGCCAACTGCGGCAGGCTGTCGCCGGCCACGGCACGGTGCGTGCGGCGCGTCTCCCGCGAGCCGGAGGTGGGGTTCTGACCGGCCGGGCCGGTGGCGGCCTCCTCAAGGGAGAGCGAGCACGTCGCGCGCAGCGGCTTACCGTCCACATCGAACAGTGAGTAGTCCACGGTCAGGTTGGTGAGCACGGCGTCGAACGACGTCGTCCGCGCGGTGCCCCACTCGAACCGGACCCACGGGCTGGCCGGTTTCCGTGCCGCCAGGCTGCTCGGCGTCGGCACGCACGCCACCATGAGCTGCTGCACCCGCTGCTCGACCGAGTTGTCGTGGGTGGCGGTGGCGTCCAGGAACACGTCCACCGAGAGCGAACGCGGCCCGCTACCCATGAACTCCGGCAACGCGGACTCGGCCGCCGTACGGGCCGGAGTGCGGTGCCAGTCGACGGACTTGGTCAGCGAGAGCCTGCTCGGGTTGAACTGGAACGCCACTGAGGCGATCACGCCACCTGGGCCGGCGCCCACCGCGGCCGGCGGCTCCATGATCCGCAACCGGGCCCTGGCCAGGCCGGCGTTGGACAGCGACGATGCCACGTCATGCCCCTAATCAGTTCTGGGAGTGAGCCATCCGGCACACTCCTGGTGGTAGCCGGCCGGCAGGTGAGCACTCTGTGTTCCCCGGACGTTGAGTCCTGGTGAGAGACAGTGCCCCTGCCGGAAGGCCGGGAGAGTTGATCGCTGCTGGGATGTCGTGCCCGCCCGCTGGTGGTGTGAGCACTGCTTGATTAGGTCGCTGATAGTTCTCCCGCTGGCCGCACCAAGTGATCGACATCGAGAACCGGAGGACCGTTGCGACTGTTCGTGGGAGATGACTGGGCCCAGGACCACCACGACATCGAGCTGATGGACAGCTCGGGCCGACGGCTGGCCAAGGCACGGCTGCCCGAGGGCGTGGCCGGGATGGCCCGGCTGCACGCGATGATCGGCGAGCTGGTCGGGGACCAGGCCGACGAGGACGTGGACGTGCTGGTCGGGATCGAGACCGACCGAGGACCCTGGGTCGCGGCGCTGCTCGCCGCCGGCTACACGGTGCTCGCGGTCAATCCGTTGCAGGCAGCCCGGTTCCGGGACCGGCTGGGAGTCTCGGGAGCTAAAAGCGACGCCGGTGACGCTCATGTGCTGGCCGACATGGTCCGCACCCACGCGCACGAACTGCGCCCGGTCGCCGGGGACTCCGCCCGGGCCCAGGCGATCAAAGTCGTGGCCCGCACCCACAAAACCCTGATCTGGGAACGGACCCGTCACACCCAACGGCTGCGGCACGCGCTGCGCGACTACTTCCCCGCCGCGCTGGACGCCTTCGAGGATCTGGACGCCGCTGACACCCTGGAACTGGTGGCCAAGGCCCCCACCCCCGCTGCGGCCGCCCGGCTGACACTCGCGCAGATCAGCGCCGCGTTGACACGGGCACGCCGCAAGAATGTCGCGGAGAAAGCGGTGGCCATCCAGGCCGCGCTGCGCACCGACCAACTCGGCCAGCCCGAGGTCGTGGCTGCGGCCTACGCGGCCTCGGTCCAGGCGTTGATCGCGGTGCTGACTGTGTTGAACACCCAGGTCAAGACCCTGCAAGGGCAGGTTGAGGCCCATTTTGGGCAGCACCCGGCCGCTGAGATCATCCTGTCCCAGCCCGGGCTGGGGCCGGTGCTTGGTGCCCGGGTGCTCGCAGAGTTCGGTGACGACCCGCACCGCTACGCCAGCGCCAAGGCCCGCAAGAACTATGCGGGCACCTCGCCGATCACTCGCGCGTCCGGCAAGAAGAAGGTCGCCCTGGCCCGGTTCGTCCACAACGACCGGCTCATCGACGCGCTGCTGGCCCAGGCGTTCAGCACGCTGCGGCTCTCGCCCGGCGCACGCGCCTACTACGACCGGCAGCGAGCCCGCGGCGCCAGCCACAACGCCGCCCTGCGCCAACTGGCCAACCGGCTCGTGGGCATCCTGCACGGCTGCCTCAAGACCGGCACCCGCTACGACGAGACGACCGCCTGGTCGCATCACGCCGAGAACGTTGCGGCTTGACATTTCAGCTCCTGGGATGTCTCTCACGAAGGCATCAGGCCCTGATGCGCGATTTCCAGGCTCTCCACGGCGGGCTGTGAGTCGGCCGGGTCGAACGACGGTCCCTGCCAGCGAACCGGCACGATGCCCAGGACCTGCCAGCGGGTGATCGGGGTCAGATCGGGTTGCAGCGCCACGATCTCGCCGTCCTGTGGCTCCACCTGCCGGATGATCCTGGCCAGCCACGTGGCCACCTTGGTGGTGTCGGACGTGACCGGCCGCGTCAGCGTGATGTTGGACCATGTGATTCGGGACGGAAGTTGCCACGCGAAGGCGTTGTTGCCGCCCTCGACGTGCTCCTCGATCTCGATCTGCGCGCCGAGTCCGCTACAGGAGTGGAAGGTGCCCAGCGAGTTACCGGCGATGGTGAGCTGGAAGAAAGTGGTGCTCGCGAACACACTGGCGGTCATGGGTTTCCTCGCTGCTAGTGACGACGCAGTCAATGACGACGCAGTCAATATCGACGCGGTTGATGTCGACGCGGTTAATGTCGACGGTCCTGCGCGGCACCGGCCCGTTCCCGGCCGCGCCGCATGTCGGTCCGGAGCAGCCGACTGAGCGGCTCGAACAGTTGCCGGGCGAGCCGGTCCATCTCGATCCCCGCCAGCGGGTCGCGTTTCGGTGGTGGGGTGGGTGACGGTGGCGTGGCCGCGGTGCCAATCGTGTTGAACGCTGGGGGTGCGGACACCGAGCGCGGTCGCGGTGGGGTCGCGGTGGGTGGTGTGCGCTGTATGCGGGTCACCGGCAGGGCGGCTGGTCGCGCCTGCGAGGGAGGTGCCATCGCGACGATGCGCGCGCCGCGGTCCGACTCGCCGGACGGTGGCGCGGCCAGGCGGACGATGGCTCCGGCGTGGGCCGCCGGTCGCCGCCACACAGCCGGTGCGACACGGTTCGGCGGCGGGTTCGGGGTCGTGGCCGGACAGACGAGCCGCCGCACGTGCAACAACGGCACAGTCCGATACGACGGCACACCCGGCATCGGCCCGACGCCGGCCGCCCGAGCGAGCCGCGTCACAGTTCCGACAGCGCCGGGCAGCCCGGAAACGGTCGGGGACGAAGCAGCGGCAGCCGCGGAACTCGCCGGCGGCGAATCGCTGCGAACGGCCCGGGAAACAGGCAGCGGAGCATCGACAGCCGCTGGAGACGGCCGCCCACCAGACGGCGAGGAGCCAGTCAAGGCCCGAGAATCGGGCAACGGCGCACCGGCAGCCGCCAAGGATGGCCGCCCACCAGACGACGAAACACCGGCGGCGACTCCGGAATCGGCCGGTGCGGTAGCCGCCGAACCCAGCAGCGGTCGCTCACCGGAAGTCGAGGAACCGGCAACCGAAGGCGAAGAACCGACCGGGCCCGGTGACCGCGCACCGGCCACAGCCCGAGAAACGGGCAATGGGGCATCAGTAGCCGCCGGGGATGGCCGCTCATCCGGTGGCGAAACATCGGCAACGGCCCCGGAATGGGGCAGTGCGGTGGCCACGAAGCCCGAGAGCGCTCGCTCGCCGGATGCCGAAGCATGGGCAATGGCGCGAGAACCAGGCAACGAAACCTCGACGCTCGAGGAACCCGGCAGCGGCAGGACAATCGGCGGCAGGGCGGTTGTCGGCTGCGCGGCCGGCGGCAGGGTGGTCCCCGGCGGCGCGGCCAAGGGCGAGGCGGTCAGCGCAGGAGTGGTCGGCGGCAGCACGATCGACGGCTGCGGAGTCGAGGGCAAGGTGGTCGAGGGCAGCGGGGTCGGCGGCAGCATGTTCGAGGGCCGGGCGGTCGACGGTAGGACGGCGGTGGTCGGCATCGATGGCAGTGGCTCGCCGATGCCGGATCTGGTCGAGCGCCGTTGGACCGGCCGACTGGCCGCATCACCGGGCGGCGGGCTGTCGGCGAGAAGCGGTCGGCTTGCTCGGTTGTCGTTGGCATGCGGCGCGATCGGCGTGTCCGGCCGCGCGGAGGCCCGATCGACCGCGGAGCGGATCATCGGCCGCTCGCCAACCGGCTGCCCGCCAACCCGAAGCACGCCAGCCGGCATCTCACCAACCGAGGGCTCGTCAACCGACTGGGCGCGAACCGGTGGTTCGCCAACGGGCAGCGCGCGAATCGGCGGCGCGCCAACCAGAGGCTGGCCAACCGACTGGGCGGGAGCCGGCACAGCGCGAGCCGGCAAGGCACCAGCCGAAGGCGGGCCAGTCGCTGGCGCGCCAACAGTCGGCAGGGCGCGGACCGGCGGTGTCGGAATGCGGCCGCTAGCAAGGCGACGAGCCACGACTGGCCGAACACCGCCGTCAACCCGGGCGTGACCGCCGCCGGGCGGTGCCGATGATGGAACCGGAACCGGTTGCGGCTGCTCGATTGTGGCGCCCTCGGCACGGGATCGGAGCAACAGCAACGGGCCGCCGCCGGGACGTAGGGCAGGACCAGGCGTGCGATACCGGACGACGCCGTGCATGGTGCCGACCGGGGCCGACGGGCCGACGGCGTGGCCCGGCGGCGTGCCGAACGTGACGTCCTGCCAGGACGCCAGGCCATCACGGAACGGCAGGCCGGGGGCGACCCTGGTGTCCGTTCGCCGCAACACCGGGGTGATCGGCGTGACCGAACGCCAGCCGCCGTCCAGCGGCTTGTCCGTCCACAACGGACGGAACCGGAACCGGTCCAGCATGCCCATCGGTCATCCGCCTTCGTTCATCCGCGTGTTGATTCTGGCGATCTCCCCGACCCAGGACTGCCGCTCGTGGTGCGGCAGGTCGAGGATTTCCTCGCGCGGCCAGTGGAAGTGGTACGCCACGTAGGCGATCTCCTCGTGCAACCGGCTGGCCGGGTAGGTCACGATTCCCCCAGGCGGCTCCCGGCGAGGTCCACTTCGAACGCGCTGCCGCACGACGGGCAGGTGACGCCGGCCCTGGTGTGGCCCTCGCTGTTGATCCGCCGGTAGAAGTCCTGGAGGAACGCGATGTCGGTGGCGTACATCTGTTCCACCACACCGACATGGACGTCCGTGATCGTGCCGAGTCGGGTGATCACCTGGCTGAGCAGCACAACGCCCAGGTACGCCGGGTTCTCCTTGACCCGGATGTCGATCTGCGGGCGCAGTTCGTCGCGGGCGGTGGCCAGGCGCATCCGGCCGTGCCGGTGCGCCGTGCCGTGGTCGTCGACGTAGCCCCTTGGCAGCTCGAACTCGAACTCGGCGACCGAGCCGGTCTTCGCCTGCGGTCGGGGTGCCGGCGCCTGGGCGAGATCGTCCAGGTCGGCCAGGCTCAATGTACGGCGCCTCATTGGACCTGGATCTCCTCGAAGGTGATGGTGACCTGCTCGGTCGCGGCGGCGGTGTCACCGGCCTTCAGGGATGGACCCTCCCATTTGGACGCCCAGGCGTTCATCAACTGGATCCGCCGGACGGTGTTGCCCTTGGTGTCCATGATCTCGATGGTCAGGTTCTGCCGTGCCGTGTCCACCGCGCCGTTGTTCAGCGTCTCATTGATCCATTCGGAGAGCGCGGTGCTCTGGTCGAAGCCGCGCGTGAGCGTCACCTCGCCGCCCTTGCTCGCGCCGGGCTGTTTCTTGATGAACGGCTTGCCGGTGCTGGTTACGCCGGCGACCTCGACGACGGCCTGGTCCACGGTCAGCCCGCTGATCTCCTGGACCGACTCGACGGTAATGCCGCCGAGCTGAACGCCGAACCGGTGGGTGGCGAGCGAGTCGCCGCCTCCTGGTGCTGTCATGAGAACTTATCCCCTCACTCGCTGACGAGGCTGGTGCTGTCGGAGAACTGGGCCAACTGGAACACCACGAACTCGGCCGGCCGCACCGGTGCCACCCCGATCTCGCACATCACCTGGCCGATGTCGATGGATTCCTGCGGATTGTTGGCGCGGTCGCACTTGACGTAGAAGGCTTCCTCGAAGGTCCGGCCGAACAGCGCGCCGCGCCGCCACTGCTCGGTGAGGAACGCCGTCACGTTCCGGCGGATGCTCGCCCACAGCCGGTCGTCGTTGGGCTCGAACACCACCCACTGGGTGCCGGCCAGGATCGACTCCTCCAGGAAGTTGAACAGGCGGCGCACGTTGAGGTAGCGCCACGCCGGGTCGGACGACAGCGTGCGGGCGCCCCAGATCCGGATGCCCCGGCCGGGGAAGGCACGGACACAGTTGACGCCGATCGGGTTGAGCAGGTCCTGCTCGCCCTTGCTCAGCGTGATCTGCAGGTCGATCGCGCCCCGGATCACCTCGTTGGCCGGCGCCTTGTGCACGCCCCGGTCGGCGTCGCTGCGAGCCCACACACCGGCGACGTGCCCGCTCGGCGGCACCAGGACGGCGCGGCCGACGGCCGGGTCGAACACCTTGATCCACGGGTAGTACAGCGCGGCGTACTTCGAGTCGTAGCCCACCTCGTCCTGTCGCCACGTCCGGATCCGCTGCGCGCCAAGGTCCGGGGGTGGGTCCAGGATCGCGATCCGGTCGCCCATCTGTTCGCAGTGCGAGATCATCGCGAGTTGGACGGTCTTGACGCCCTCGGCGTCGATCACGCCGCGCTGGTAGGCGCTCATCAGGTCCGGCACCGCGACCATCGTGATCTCGTCGATCGTCTCGAGGCCGCCGAACCCGGTGCGGGTGTCGACGTTGCCCACGTACTCCTGAGTGTCCACTGTGGCCGGTGTGGTGGCCGGGGCCGGGGCCGCCGGTACGGCGACCGACTGCTTGTCCGGCCGGGTCAGCGCGGTGCCCGCCAGTTCGCTGACCTCGATCAGCTTCGACCGCTCGCGCACCTGTTGACCACATACGACCGGACGTTCTTGCGGGTGGACACGTCGAACGTCTCGGCCACCTCGCCGTTCTGCCGTACCAGCAGCCGAAACCGGTCCTCCGGCGGGTTCTCGCCGTCGACGTCGGCCACCTCGACCGAGATGTCACCGGTCGCGGCCGGCAGCGCCGTGACCTGGAGCCCACCGAGCGCGACCGGCGTCGGGGCGGTGGCAATCGCCCTGCCGGCATGGTCACCGTTCGTACTGGTCCCGCCGATGCGCACCACGTACGCGGTGCCGCCGCCGTTGGCGAAATAGCCGTACACGGCGTGCGGGAGGTGGTGGCCGTCGACGAAACCGCCGAACAGTTGGACGTACTGGTTCCAGTTGGCGACGAGGGTGGGCTCGTGGAACGGCCCACGTTCGGCGAAGCCGACGAAGGCGGCCACCGCGGTGCCCACTCCCTCGATCGGCCGGGCCCCGGACTGGACCTCCTCGACGTAGACGCCCGGGGAGAGATACGACGGCATACCCGCTCCTTCGTGCCGCTGTCGTTACTGGCTCTGTGCGTCAAGTTTCGCCGGATCGCCTGCCTCGCAACAGGTCCGCGCGTCCTCAACCGAGGGCAACCGAGGTGCCCCGCCCGGGCAACTACCGTTCCCGGGACGGCGGGTCGGACATCACGCGGTGAGCGTTGGCCTCCGCCGCCTGTTCGAACCGGTCGTTGGATTCGCTGACCAGTAGCCCATTTCCGTTGTCTACTCCGGACACTTCGCCTGCGCGCTGTTGGAGCACGTGGGTGAGTTCGTGCGCGAGGGTGTGCGCATCCGAGCCGCCGCGGCCGATCACCACGTGGCTGCCAGAGGTATAGGCCCGAGCACCGATCTCCTGCGCGGAACGCTGCGCAGCGGCGCCCGTATGCACGCGGACGTCGGACAGATCCGCGTCCATGCGCGTCTCCATCTCCTGCCGGACTGTCTTGTCCAGCGGCTGACCACTGTCAGCGAGTACACTGTGGACGGTGTCGTGCCGCCGCTGGATGGCCGCCACCACCCCGGCGTTGCCGACGGCACGCTGGAGTGCGCGGATCCGGTCCGTCTGGCTGTCGCCGGCGGATCGCGCCCGACCGGGTGCCGGGCCGTCTGCCTTCGCGATGGATTCGTCGTGTGCTCGCACGGTGTCCTCCTGACGGTCAGTGGAACGGGGCGAACTCGCTGTCCAGCACCAGGCGGCCGAGCTTCACGTACTCCTGGCGGACGGCGGCGACCAGATCGGCCATCGTGACGGGGCGATCCTCGGCGGCGGCGAGATAAGCGGCGGTCACCGCGCACGCCCGGATCGAGCCGCCGGCGAGTTCGAACTTGGCGGCGCAGAAGGCAAGGTCGATATCGGGCGCCCTGGGCAGTTCGGCACCGAGGCAGCGGTCCCACAGCGCGCGTCGCAGGTCGGCATCGGGCAACGGGAAGTCGGCGATCACGTCCAGCCGGCGGGTGAACGCGTCATCCAGATTGGCCCGCAGGTTGGTGGTGAGCACCGCGATGCCGTCGAAGGATTCCATGCGCTGCAACAGGAACGCGGACTCCAGGTTGGCATAGCGGTCGTGTGCGTCCTTGACCGCGGAGCGTTTGCCGAAGATCGCGTCGGCCTCGTCGAACAACAGCACGCCGCGCACGTCGACGGCCTCGGCGAACAGCCGCTCCAGGTTCTTCTCGGTCTCGCCGACGTACTTGTCGACCACCGTCGACAGGTCGACCACGTACAGGTCCAGGCCGAGTTCGGCGGCGACGACCTCGCACGCCATCGTCTTGCCGGTGCCGGACTCACCGGCGAACAGCGCGGTGACACCGCGACCCCGGCCACCACCGGGCCGCATCCGCCACCGGCCCAGCACCTGGTCGCGGTGGCGGGCGCGCACGGCCAGTTCGAGCAGTCGCGCGCGGACCCGGTCGGGCAGGACCAGGTCGGCCCAGCCGACCTCGGGTACGACCCGGCGGGCCAGCCGAGCCAACCCGGCGGCGTTCTGCGCCAACGCCCCGGCGCGGACATCGGCCGCGGCGACCGGCCGCCCGGCCAGCAGCGCCCGGTGCGTGGCCACGAATGCCGCCCTGCGGATCTGTTCCGGCCCCAGCCGGTACTGCTCCAGTCCCACCGCCAGCTCCGGAGTGCCGGCGGCGGCGGTGAGGGCCGCCGCCCAGTCCGGCGCCGCGTCGGTCACGTCGACAGTCAGCGACACCGGGGTCCGGTCGCCCCACAGCGGATCCCAGTGTCCATCACCGAACAGCAGACACGGCAGGTCGAGCGTGCGGGCGACGAGATCGCGCAACACCGCCGCGCGGCTCGTGCCGAGCGCGTCGACCGGACCGAACACCAGCCCGGCGCCGCGCAGCCGTGCCTCCCGCACCAGGGCCGCGACGTGCGGGGCGTCGCCGAACCGCGCAGCGTCCACGACCAGACCGGGTCGACCGGCCGCGGCCAGCACGGACAGCGCCCGCCGGCTCGCGTCGCCGGCCGGCCCCCGCAGGTAGAGCAGTCGGGCGCCCGCCGTCACAGCGTCGCCCAGCCGCGCGGCCGCGACATCGGCCGTGCCGGTGCGCACGTGGCAGCTCGCGGTCAGGGCCGGATCCAGTGCGTCGTCCCCCAACAGGTGGGCCACCACCCGGTCGGGCATCCGCAGCGGCCGCGACAGCGCCGGGCCGTCCCCGTCCAGCACCTCGACCAGGCCGCCGGACACCAGCGGCGCGCCGGGGGCCAGCCGGAACCGGGCGGGGCCGGCCGCGGGGAGCCCAGACAGTGCCAGCGCCAGGCAGATCGTGGCGCGGCGCCGGGTCACGTCGTCATTGAGGTAGCCGTAGAGTCGCTCAAACCGGGGGTCGATCTCCGGCGCCAGCGCCACCAGCAGGAACCGGACGTCCAGCGGCGTGAGCCCGAAGTTCGCCGCCAGCGCCGCGAGCGCTTCGGCTGACGGTGCGTCGGCGACAACCGACTCCGCGTCGAGAATCCCGGCCACCATGTCCGCCGTGAGGTACAGCCCCCGGAACGGGTCGTCCGGCATGGGATCGACTGCCCGCCGCGCCTGCACCGCCCGCCGGACCGCGTCGTCCACATCGGACAGTGTGGCCAGTGCCTGCGTGGTCGCGGTCACGGGCCGGTCGCCCGTCGTCGGCGCCGGGCGGTCACGTCCGGCAACGGGCGGCGGGCGGCGAACCCGGTGCCCTCGACGGCGGCGCCCTCGACGTTGGGGCCCTCGTACCGCAGGTGCCTGCCCTCGTCCGTGCGCACACCCGGTGTGCCGGCCCGCAGCACCACGCCTCCGGCGGCCGGCGCGGTGTCCGCCCGTTGCCCGGCCAACGGCGCGGTCACCCGCACGTCGATCGCGGGCTTCAGTTCGCCGCCAAGCGCCGACCAGACGTCGGTGGCGGATCGGCTCTCGGACACCGGCCCTGCCGCCGCCAGGCTGACCGACAGGCCCAGTTCGGCCAGTGTCCCGGTCAGCCAGTGCGGCTCGAAGGTCTCGGTACGGGTGAGCACCGCCAGTGCCTCGGCGAGCAGTCGGTGCTCGTCGATCGAGCGGTTCGTCCACGCGGTCACCAGGTAGGACAGCTCGTACCAGCGCGGCGGGTCGTGCCGCCCGACGGCCATGCCGGCGTCGTCGTGCTCCTCGGCCATGCCGGTGCGGCGGCGGGTCAGATCCTCGCGGATGTCGTAGAGGAACACGTTGACCGTGGGCGCGGTCCGGCGGGCCGTCCAGTCCGTTGTGGGCGCGTCGAAGACGAGTTCACCACCGCCACCGGGCACTCCACCGTCGGCCAGCAGCCGCCGGATCGCCTCGTCCACCTCGTGGATCATCGCCGCACCACCAGTCCTGGCGGGCCGAAGGTGCCGGTCACCACGAGGAACGGCGTGGTGACCGGGCTGAATCCGGTGCCGCTCGCCGTGATCACGCGCGGCCCGGTCTGGTCCTTGGTCATGATCAGCAACTGCGCGATGAACGTGCCGTTGGCCACCGGCACGGTCGGTGCGGCCGCTGCGGTGATGCCCGGTGTCCAGGTCAGCGTGACCGGCCCGCCGGGCGGGAAGTCGGTGCCGCGCACGGACGTCACGAAGCCGGGTTTGCCGATGTCCGGCACCGCGACGATCTTCGGCTGGAGCACGACCAGCGGCGCGGTCGCCGTGTCGTCGGCCGGGTCGGCGTCGGTGCCGGTGGTGGTCAGTACTCCAGCCACCGTAGTCCGGACGGCGGCGGTCGGCGCCAGCACGGCCTGTACCGCCGTGGCCGAGTTCGGCGGGAGGTCGGGCAGGGCGCAGGCGGTAACCGTGCAGCCGGCGGTCAGCGCCCGAACCCGGACGCCTGCGGGCAGGGCCATGTTCAGTGCCAGGCCGGTAGCCGTCCCGGCCGCCGCGTTGCGGGCGGTGAAGGTCACGGTGACCGTGCCGCCGACGTAGCCGGGGGCGGGTGTCACGGTCACGGTCAGCGCCGGATTCGCGAGCAGTACCTGGACCGGCACGAGCGTCTGGGCCGTGTTGTCGGCCGGCTGCGCGTCCTCCACCGTGCCGCTCACCGACCAGGTCACGTCGGACGCGCCGACCGCCGTGCCGACCAGCGTCGCCGTCACGCCGATGCTCTGCCCTGGTGCCAGCACGCCGAAGTCGCACCGCAGCGCCGCGACATCGCAGGTGCCGATGTCCGGCCGCAGCCCGTCCAGGCGTAGTCCGGGTGGCACGGTCACGGTCAGCGTGGTTCCCGGCGACAGCGCGGGTCCGTGGTTGGTCACGGTAACCGGGACGGTCTGGCTGCCGTTCACCGGAATGACCGGGGTGCTCGGCGGGGCGATGACGGCCAGGTCGACCCCGTGCTGCCAGTCCGGCTCCTTCTGCCGGCCGGGCAGGTTCTCGGTGATCGGTGTGAGCTGCCCGGTCGCCACGTCCACCACGGCCAGCATTTCGGGCGAATTCAGGTCAGCCGCGCGCCGGGGGGTGAGCACCGCCCGGTTGCCGTCCGGGGAGAACGAGATGTCCCTCGGCTGGAACGGGCCGGCCGGCGCGTCGATCGGCCCGGCGCACGAGTTCTGCCCAGCGGGCAGCAGTACCCGGCAGCCGGTTGGGGCGCTGAGCGCCATCAGCATGCCGTCGTGCTCACGGTTGAACGCGACCCGCGTGCCGTCCGGAGAGAACACCGGGCTGTCGTCGATCACCGGGCAGCCGGTCCCGCAGACCGCTGCGGTGAGGTCCCGCTGATTTCCGAGCGCGGTCGCCGAGGTGAGCCAGATATGTTTTTCAGCAAGGGATCCGCCGACGTTCGTGCCCCGGGAGAAGGCGATCGTCTTGCCGTCGGGCGACCACATCGGCTCGGCGTCGTTGAGCGTCGGGTCCGGACCGGGCGGCACCGCGGCGATCACCTGACCGGTGGCGACGTCGGCGATGAAGATCCGGGTCGGGGGCCCGTCGACGCCGCCGGGCGACTGCCTGGTGAAGACGATGAACCGGCCGTCCGGCGACCAACCCGGGTCGATCTCCCAGTCCCCGGGCTTGCGGTCGGACAGCGGCAGCGGCACCGCGTCGCTGCCGTCCGCGTTCGCCAGCCAGATCCGCTCGATCCGCTGGCCGCCAACGGTTTCGAACCGGGTCACGGCGATCTGGCGGCCGTCCGGGGAGTAGCTCTGCCGCTCGAACCAGGGATCGAACCCGGGATTCGGGTGGAACAACAGGAAGTTGTTGGTGGCCGCGCCCGGATCTTCGCGCAGCACGCTCAGCCCGAGGTCGCGCGGGTCGGTGCCGTCCGGCAGCACGTCCGCCACGTCCGCGGTGATCTGGTCGGCCGCGATGGTGCGGGCGGTCACCAGTTGCCCGTTGAGCCAGGTGGGCGTGTCGTCGCCGCGGTCCTCATTCAGCAGGAGCTGCTCCTGACAGTGGCAGATCGGAATTCCGTTCGAAGTGTCCACTTGGAACACTTCGTTGACGTTGTTCTCCTGGCTGACGAACGTCAGCAGGTTCCCGTTCGGCTGCCAGGCCGGCGAGAACGACTGCACGTTCTCCGCGAGCCCGGTGAGCACCTGGATTCCCGGTGTGGTGCCGTCGATCATGCGCAGCCTGCGACCGGAGCCGAGATCCTCGGTGTAGGCGATCAGGTTGGCCCGCACCGGGTTCCACGCCGGTTGGGTGGACCCGCCGGCCGTGGTGAGCTGCGTCGCTGGACCGCCGGCGAGTGACTGCGTGAAGATCTGCGACGTGCCGGTCTGGTCGCGGGCGTACGCGATGTGGCTGCCGTCCGGGGAGAACGTCGGGTCCGTGTCGTTGGCCGGGGTGTCGGTGAGCCGGCGCAGTCCGGTGCCGTCGGTGTGGACCAGCCACAGGTCCCGTTGCGTGCCGCCGCCAGTGGTCGGCTCGGCGGCGGCGAACGCCACCAGGGTGCCGTCCGGGGACAGCGCCGGATTCGCGGTGTCCATGCCGTTCGTGAGCTGGTGCACCGTTCCCGTGGCATCCCGCAGGAACACCTCGGGCATGGCAGAACTCCGCCTGCTGGTGAACACCAGTTGCCCGCCGACGGCGTCCGGCTGGTCGTCGTAGTGCGTCGGTCCCGGCCCGAACAGCGGTGCGGACGGGCCGGGACCGGTGACGACGCCCAGACTGCGGAGCTGGGTGCCGGCGAACAGTATCCGGCCGGTGGCCGGGGCAGCCGACGCCACGGCCGCGTGCCGCACCTCGACTCCGGGTGCGACACCGACCACTGTGGACAGCACGATTCCGGTCGCGGCGACGGCGAGGAGCCGTGTCGGCATACCCACGTCTGCTCACTCCGGTCGGGTGGCCCACCGCGATCCTGCCGCGCCGGCACCGGGCCATCCCAGGCCCCGGCAGGCAAACCCGGGGCACGATGCGGGGTACTTTCGGGCATCTGTGCCTCGCCCGGCTAGATCAGGCCGTGCCGCATCAGGTATCCGACGGCGTGCGCCCGGTTGCGCAGCTTGAACCGGGTGATCACCTCGTGCAGCACGTTCTTCACGGTCCGCTCCGAATAGGAGGTCTTCACCGCGATCTCCGCCGTGTCCATACCCTCGGCGACCAGGCGCAGCATGTCGGCCTCGCGCGCGGTCAGCGTGGACAGGGTCAGTCCGTGCGGGTCGAGCACCTTGCGCTGCAACTGGCCGACCTGGTCGAGCAGCCGGCCGAGCAGGTCCGCCGGCAGCACCCCCTCACCACGGGCCAGCGAGGTGATCACCGACACCAGCCGGTGCTCGCTCGCCTCGGACCGGCGCACCACCGCCGCCACACCGCACTCGACCGTGGTGCGCAACACGTTGTGCTCGAGATGGCCGATCATCAGCCCGACCCGCACCGCGGACGAGTGCCGCAGCCTGCGCAGCAGCCGCCCCGCCTCGTCGTCCAGCCGGTCCACCACCACCAGCGCGACCATGGCGCGCTCCTCCTCGTCCGGGCCGAGCAACTCGACCTCCGGCCGCGACCGGAGTTTGCTTCTGACACCCGCCTCCAGGATCGGATCCTGCGCGTAAATGGCCAACGGCACCCTTGTCATCCTCGTGCTCCTCTCGACATTCCGGACGACCCCTGGGCATCCGGAAACTCCGGTGGGCAATGCCGCGGTGTTCCGCAGGGCACCACCCGTGCCCGCTGCCTGCCCTTCGTTCCCTTCCGCGCCACGCGTGATCCCGCCACGATTTCCGTTGTGACCACTACATTCGCGGAGCTGGGCGGCACGACGATCGTCGTGACGCCGGGCGTGGAGACGACCACCACGCTGAATGTGCGCAACGACAGCGACATCGTCGAGGCGTACGAGTTCGAAGTGCTCGGCGAATGTGCGCCATGGACCACGGTCGAACCGTTGCGGCTGTCGCTGTATCCCGGCACGGCCCAGAACGTGACCGTGCGGCTGCGCCCGCCCCGCTCGCCCGAGATCACCGCAGGCGAGAAGCCGCTCGGTATCCGGGTCATGCCGGTGGAGCGGCCGGAAACTCAGACGGTGTCGGAGAGCACCGTCATCGTCGAGCCGTTCCTGCGGACCGAGCCGGAGTTGACCCCACGCCGGCGCAGGGCCTGGCGCGGCGCCCGGTACACGGTGTCGCTGACCAACCTGAGCAACACGCCCGTCACCGTGGCGCCGACGGCGGCCGATACCGAGGCACAACTGCGGTTCACGTTCCCCAGCGAGACGCCGGAGATCGAGCCGGGCATGGTGGAGCTGATCCGGTTCCGCGCACGCACCCGCAAGCTGATCTGGTTCGGCAAACCCGTCAGCCGGCCGTTCCGGGTCAAGGTGGACTCCGTCGCCACGCTCGCGGCCGCGACGCCCCTGACCGAACAGCACGACCTGGACGGCGAACTGCTGCAGCAGCCGTTGCTGCCGAAGTGGCTGCTTGCCGTGCTCGCCGCGCTGCTTGCGCTGATCCTGGCCTGGTTCGCACTGGTGCGGCCCGCGATCCGCAGCGCCGCCATCCAGGCCGCCGCACAGCAGATCTCCCAGAACCCGCAGCCGCCCAACCAGCGGCCCCCCGTCGCCGCGCATCCCGGCAGCGGTGGCTCCGGCAGCGGCAGCGGCAACGCCGGCGGCGGGGGCGGCGGCGCGAGCAGCGCCAAGCCGCCACCGCCCGCCCCGACGAGCCAGCAGAGTTCGGCCACCATCCAGGTGCGCACCAACCAGGGCGGCACCGGCCGCGGTGGCTACACCGTGCCGGCCGGCAGGACCTTCCGGATCACCGACATCCTGCTGGCCAACCCGCAGGGCGACGAGGGACTGCTGACCATCGTGTTCGGACGACAGACCATCACCACGATCGCGCTGGAGACCTTCCGCAACCAGGACTACCACTGGCTGACGCCGATCGACGTACCGGCCGGCGCGACCGTGAGTGCCACGGTGACCTGCGACAAGCCGGGCACCCCGGCCACCGGCGTGCAGGCGCCGAACTGCCTGCAACTGCTGAATGTCAGCGGCGACCTCGTCGGCTGACCTCTGTGATTTCGGCGATACATTTCACGCCCCCCGGAAGATCGTGG
The DNA here is from genome assembly GCA_036270375.1 of Pseudonocardiaceae bacterium. Lineage (GTDB taxonomy): Bacteria > Actinomycetota > Actinomycetes > Mycobacteriales > Pseudonocardiaceae > DATEPR01. The sequence continues at coordinate 23,723 of DATBCR010000173.1, forward strand.
GAGAATGCCATCCGCGCTGCCGTCGAAACGGTGATCATCGACGTTTCGGAATCCACGCGCCCGGCGGCTTGACATGAGACACCACGTCGGACTCACCGCGTTGATCCACTGCCGCGTCCCCCTTTTGGCGACCTGCGCGAATTCCCGGCACGGATATGATGTCGGATACACGCGCGTTGTTTGCTTAACTGCGACGGCACCGACGCTACGGGCGCCGTGTGCGTAACCAGTGACTGTTGAGTGACCACGCCTGAGTCGGGGAGAAATTACGAATAAGGGACCGCCGACATGACCGGGTACATACCCGGCGGCTCGTCGGCGCACCTGTCTGACGTGCGGTTCTCAATACTGGGGCCGGTACGGGCATGGCGTGGGAATGCCGAACTGGACCTGGGTCCGCCTACCCGGCAGGCCCTGCTGGCGCTGTTGCTGGCCGCGGGTGGCCAGCCGGTGGCGATGAGCGCGATCATCGACGTGCTCTGGGGCGATGACGCGCCCAACAGCGCGGTCAACCTCGTGCACCGGCACGTGGGCGTGCTGCGCCGACTGGTCCAGCCGGGACTGCCGAACCGGACGACGGGCGGCGTGATCCTGCCCGGTTCCGGCGGCTACCGGATGATCGTCGACTCGAACACGCTCGATCTGCTCCGGTTCCGCCTTGTACACCAGCACGCCGTGCGGGCGGCGGACGATGGCGACGCGGCGCTCGCGACCGAGTTGTTCGCCGAGGCGCTGGCGCTGTGGCGCGGCCAGGTCGCGGCGGGTGTTCCGGACCGGATCCGCACCCAGCCGGCGTTCCTCGCGGTCGCCAGGGAGCAACTGGTGGCCGCGCGCAGGGCCGCCACGGTCGCGCTGGCGTCGCCGCCGGTGTCAAGGGACATCGTGACGGACATCGTGACCGGCATCCAGCGACTGGCCGACGTCAACCCGCTGGACGAGGATCTGCACGCCGCGTTGATCCGGCTGCTCGCCGCGGCCGGGCAGCAGGCCGACGCGCTCGCGACGTACCGGACCATGCGCGAGCGGCTGGCCGACGAGTTGGGCATCGATCCGGGTACACAGTTACGCGCGGCGCGCGACCAGGTGCTGCTGCCACCGCCCGCGCCAGCACCCGCGGCGCCGGTGCCGGCACCGCGTGTCGTGCCCGCACAGTTGCCGGCGGATCTGGCGGCCTTCACCGGGCGCGCGGCCGAACTCGCCCGCGAACGCGATCTGCTCAGCGGCGTCGACACGGCACCGGTGATCACGACCATCGTCGGCATGGCCGGCGTCGGGAAGACCACGCTGGCGGTGCGGCTTGCCCACGACATCGCGGAGCACTTCCCGGACGGACAGTTGTATGTCAACCTGCGCGGCTTCGATCCGACCGAGTCGACCGTCGAGCCGGACGAGGCGCTGCGCGGGTTTCTCGAGGCGCTGGGCGTCGCGGCGGAGACCATGCCCAGCGACCCGGACGCCCGGGTCGGCCTGTACCGCAGCCTGCTCACCGGTCGGCGGGTGCTGGTGCTGCTGGACAACGCGCGCGACGCCGAGGCCGTCCGCCCGCTGCTGCCCGGGACGGCGGGCTGCATGACCATCGTGACCAGCCGGCGCCGGCTCCGCAGTCTGGTCGCCCAGAACGGCGCCCATCCGCTCACCCTCGGGCTGTTGTCGGTGGCCGAATCCGAGGAATTCCTGGTGCATCGCCTTGGCGCTGACCGGATCGGCGACGACCGGACGGTGGTCGACCAGATCATCACCAAGTGTGCCCGGCTCCCACTCGCGCTCGCCGTGGTCGCCGCGCGGGTGGCCACCAACCAGTCGCTGTCGCTCGCCGACGTGGCGACGGACCTGTCCGGCGAGGGCACGCTGGCCGACCCGGAGGGCGAACTCGACGTGCGCAACGTGTTCTCCTGGTCGTGCAGTGCGCTACGGCCGCCCACCCGGCGGCTGTTCCGGTTGCTCGGCCAGCATCCCGGGCCGGAACTGTCGGTCCCGGCCGTGGCGAGCATGGCCGCACTGCCGCCCCCGTGGACGCGCGCCCTACTGGACGAGTTGGCCAGCGTCCACCTGCTGGACGAACGGTCCCCGGGCCGCTACGCGTTGCACGACCTGCTGTTCGCTTACGCGAAGCAACTGGCCGACAGCGAACCTGACGCGGCCCGACACGATGCGCGACACCGCCTGCTCGACCACTACCTGCACGGCGCGATCGGCGTAATGGCCACGTTGTTCCCCTACCACACCAGGATTCCCGTCGATCCGCCGCTGGCCGGGGTGGTCGAGGCGGATCTCGGCAGCCACCAGCGGGCGCAGACCTGGCTGCGGAAGGAACTGCCGGTGCTGTTCTCGATCGTCACCCAGGCCGACGACACTGACTTCGCCGGCTACTCGTGGCGGACGGCTGCCGTATTGGAATTGGTCCTGGACCGCAAGGGTAGATGGTCCGACCAGGTCATCGTGCAGCGCGCCGGGCTGACCAGTGCCAGCAGGGACGGCGACCGGTTCGGCGTCGCCACCACCAGCCGCGCGCTCGGCTTCGCCTACGGCCGGATCGGCGACCAGCGCCGCGCGGAGGAGCACCTCTACCGGGCGTTACGCCTGTTCGGCGAGATCGGCGACCGCGACGGCCTCGGCGCGACCAGCCGCAACCTGGCTTTCCTGGCCAACATGCGCGGCGAGTACCGGCATGCGCTGAACCGCTACGACGACGCGCTGACGGAGTACCGGTTGACCGACAACAGGAACGGCGAGGCCGCCGTGCTCAACGAGATCGGCTGGACCCTGATCATGCTTGGCGACCACGCGGGCGCACTGGACCACTGCCGACGATCGATCGCGCTGCACGTGGCGACCGGCAACCGCAACGGCGAGGCCGCCGCAAGCGACAGTCTCGGCTACGCCTACCACCACCTTGGCCGGTACGACCGCGCCATCGCCCACTTCCAGGACGCGCTGCGCATCTACCGGGACATCGGCGACCGCTACTTGGAGGCGGACACCCTTGGCCACATCGGACAGTCCGCGGCGGCATCCGACGATCTCGACACCGCACGACGCGCCTGGGACGACGGACTGGACATACTCAACGAGCTGGGACATCCCGACGCCGCGACGATTCTCGACAAACGCGTGGCACTCGACCGGACCACGAGGCAGCGCCCCGTCGAGCACAGCGGCCCACGACCGGCCACCACGAAGTGAGTCCGATCGGCCCACGCTCCACACCGGACTCATGGGCCGGTCGTCGGTTGCGGCTGGGCGTTGTCGGCCGGGCACGGCGGCGGCGCGCCGAGACCGAGCAGACCACCCAACAGACCACCCAGTGTGCCCTGCAGGTCGCACAGCACGGACCCCAACGGCGGTGGCAGCACGACCGGCGGTGCGGTCGTGGTCGGTGGCGTGGTACCGACCGGACCTGTCGGCGGCACCGACGGCACCGGGCCGGTGCCGGTGGGGGTGGGGATGGTCGTCGGCGCGGGCGTGGTGGTCGGCGCGGCGGCAATCGTCGGCGGCGCGCTCACGGTCGAGGACGCCGGCGGCGCCGCGGTGCTGGTCACGGGACTCGCCAGCGTGCGCACGTCGGCGACCTGGGTCATGCCGCCGTGGTAGGCCGCCAGCCAGGCGCTGACCAGGTGCAGATAGGCGACGGAGTCGTTGTAGCTGAGGATTGCCGACTGGATACCCACGTCCGTCGACAGGTCGCGACCATCGGCGCACAGGTACCGGCCGGCGGCCAGCGTCGCGTCGTAGATGTTCTCCGGGTCGGCCACACCGTCGTTGTTGCCGTCCGATGCCCACCGCCGCCATGTCGACGGGATGAACTGCATCGGACCGACCGCGCGGTCCCATGTCGAATCGCCGTCCAGCGCGCCGTGGTCGGTATCCGGAATCGCGGCGAAGCCGCCTGAACCGTCGAGAACGGGGCCGAGGATGGATGGTACGGCCGTGCCCGCCGCGTCGAGTCGGCCGCCACGCGCGTGGCCGGACTCGACCTTCCCGATCGCGGCCAACAGTTCGACCGGCAGATGGCAGTTCGGTTGTGTCCGCGCGAGCAGTGCCGCCGCATTCTGGTACGCGGCCATCACATTCGACGGAACGCCGCCGACATATGCGATCGATGGTCCGGTGCCGCCTGCGTCGACCGGGACAGCCGGCAGTCCGGGTTGGACCACTACCACCGGTGGGGGTAGTGGTAGCGGCAATGAAGGCGGTGGCACCATCGGCACCACCCCGCCGTCCACACCGGAGAAGACCGGCCGCCACATGACCGGCTCACCTGCCGACCGCGCGTCGATTGCCGTCAGGTGCTCAGCCGGCGCGGCGGCCGTACTGACCGCCACCAACAGGGCGGCACCGGCCGTGGCCAGAGCGCCTCGACCGACAGCCCTGTCCCGGCGTCGCCGGCCCCGTGTCACAGCCGCCCGCCTGCGTCGTGCACCCACGTCGAGCACCTCCCAGTCATTCAAGTCCTGTCGATTAGATACTGAGAACGACCCGGAAATGCGCCTCTGCGCACACCATTGCCCTGTCCGGCAAGTACATGTGCCTGCACGGGCAACGTGTGTCCGGTACTGCATTCAACAGACTTGAACGGACCCACCGCGACCTGAGGAAGTACTATCTCTGCGACATCAGTAACGTGCCGCGAATCACCAGGTCAGCACTCATGACGACCGAAGCGGTCCCGCCGCGGCCATTGAGCTATTCCGGGTAACCGTGGGTGACTCATCGTAGGCATAGTTTGTGGCGGCGGGTGACACGCCGAACCCGTTGCGATACAACAGAAAAGCGCAGAACCCGGCATGAAGGTGGTCCTTCCGAGATCAACTTCACAGAGGTTCTGCGCCTGATGAGGGTCGCATACACCGCTGTCCTGGACGTATCCGAGGACAGCGTCCTGTTCCTGTCCGCGTTGTTGCACGCCGAGCGTGTCCGGCGGGGTACCCGTGCGGGACGGCGGGCGTTGGGACCTACCAGCAGGCCGTTCTGGTGCTGCGCTGGTTCCTCGACGATACCCGAATGTCAGCTCTGGCCAGGGACAACGGCGTCGCGGTGTCCACGGCCTATGACTACCGGGACGAGGGCATCGCGGTAGTCGCGGCGCGCAAACCGTCCCCGCACGGGGCACTGCTGGCGGCGAAGACGGCCGGTCACGCACATGTGATCGTGGACGGCACGCCGATCCACACCGATCGGATCTCCACCCCGGGCCCCACCCCTGGCGTGGACTTGTGGTGGAGCGGCAAGCACCACCATCACGGCGGGAACATCCAAGTCGTCTCCGCCCCGGACGGGTGGCCACTGTGGACTTCCGACGTGCGGCCCGGCCGCGGACACGACACCAGTGCCGCCCTCGCTGACCCGGACACCTACTGGCCCGGATCACCGACTGGATCAGCGACGGCGCCCTCGCCCTGGCGGATCTGGGCTACGAAGGCGAGCCCGAGACGTTCATCATTCCGTTCAAGAAGCCCAAAGCTGGGGACCTCACCATCGACCAGCAGGCTTACAACGCGATCCACGGCGCCTTGCGCTGCCTGGGTGAACGCGCCAATTCGCTGCTCAAGACGACGTACAAGGCCCTGCGTCGCTACCGCGGCTGCGCCTGGGCACCATCGTCGCAGCCGCCCTGGTCCTGCTCCACCACGAACACGACCGCACCACATGATCAACAAAGTTGATCACACAACGCCACGAACGTTACGCGGAAAGCCTCACTGAGGTGATCTCGCCTACTTTGATTTGATCATCTGGTGTTCGAAATGTGTCAGTGTGAGCGCGGCTTTCACGATGTCACCGATCCTACGTGGGCTGGCAGTGATGTGCCGCAGGCTGCGCCAACGGCCGGTGAGCACGACGAACCCTCGTTCGCCCAGACACCGCAACCCACGCAACAAGGCGTTGTACGTACGGTTGTCCACGTCAAGAACCTGACCGTCGGCGGGTTGTTTGATCGGGGTGTACACCCCGATGCCCGCGCCGCCGTAGCCACCATCGGCCAGTGTTGGCAGGTCCAGTTGGGAGGCGGCCCAGTACAACCCGCCCAGCACATGCTCACGCGCGGCCGCCAGGTCATGGACCGAGCCCGGCTCGACATCCGACACCCATAACGGAACCCCGTTCGGCGCCGACAGCGCTTGCATGTTCCCGCCCGGCTCGTGAACTTTCCCGGAAAACCACAGGTCGATCTGTTTGCCCTTGACGCTGGTGGTCTTCTCGCCACACCGATCGGTGGAGAAGACCTTCCCGTCGAGGATCACGAAGGGCAGGTCGTCGGCCTTGGCTTGGTTGAGGGCGTCGTGCAGGTCGGGGGCTTGTTCGGCGAGCACGGTGATGATCTCGTCCAGGTAGCGGTAGCCGGTGGCGCGGGAGATGCCGGCATCGCGGGCAAGCGCGGTGACGTCGGTGTTCTGGCGGAACCAGCGCAGGCCCAGCACCGCTTGCCTGAAGCAGGTCAGCGCCCTGCTGCCGGTGCGGGTGCCGCGTCGATGGCGTTCGGCGCGTAGTAGACGGCTGAGGTATTGGGCCAGTTCGCGGGACACGTCGAGTGTGGCACGATACGCAATCACGTGGAGTCTCGGTGTAGATGGATCTTGTGGTGAGAACTCATCTACCAGGGACTCCACGCCTACATTTGGCGCTGTCCTATATGGATGACTTACCCGTGTCGTCCGAACTCACACGCCAATAGGTGGTGATATCACCTCATTGTGCCTATTTCGACTGTTCGATGTGTGCCGGGTGTGTGGAACTCACGATGCTTGTGCGTGCTGGGTGAGTTTCTCGGTCAGCGCGATCCAACGGTTGAATGACTACCTGCTGCAAAATTCGGGAACGACCCATCCTCGGTCGACGGGTTGCGGGGTGCGGTGGAGTACGCAGACCACCCAGGCACGCTCATCCGAATGCTCTGGGAGGAGCACGTCCGGCCGATCCTATTGGACCTCCATGGGGCGGGCGTGGTCGCGGCTCCCACATGGCAGACGATCCCGACGGAGGCCGGCGACGGCTCGCGGCAGCCCTTCTAGGCGGTCGGGCCAACGGCGTGCCAATGCCCGAGATCGCCAAGAAGCTGATCATCAAGACCGGCAAGAGCCATCGGTCGCCTCGCTGTGTTGCGTGATGGCAGACGCCAGTTAGCGCTGAAGATTCCGCGCCATCCAGCCGTGAAAGTCACACCCCCGTGCCACCATCGTCGCCCCCGAACTCACCGCAGTAAACCCCGGATTTACTGCGACAGGTGCCATCCTGGCGCGCTCGGCCCTACGCTGGACCGTCGGCGCCGGGTTCCGGCACCGACCGCCAGGTGCCCGCATTTACCGCGACAGTCGCCCGGACCCCGAGGAAGGCAGGTGCGCATGGCCGTCACCGCCGACGCGGCCACGCTCACGGTGGCCACCACCGCGTCCGAGAATGCCGGCCCGGCGGTCATCGCGCCGCGCGGCACGATCAACTCGCCGACCACCGCGTCGCCGACCGGGCCGGCGCCGGCGTCGGGCACGGTGACGCCGCTGCACGGGGACGCGCCGGAGCACTACACCAGCGCCGTCACCGAGTACCTGACCTCGGCCGGCATCGCCGTCTCATCGCGGCGGGTCTACCGCATCTCGCTGATCACCTGGACCTGGCTGGCCGCCGGCTCCCAGCCACCCGGCGCCCGCGACCGCCGGCACGTCCCGCCACCGGAACTGCGCCTGGCCGCGCTCGACGACCCGGCGACCGCGCGGACGTTGGAACGCGCGGTTGCGCGCCGGGCCGGCCTCGTCGACGCGGACACCCTCAACCGGGAACTGTCGGTGTTCCGCGGCACGATCGGCTGGTGGCGGCACAAGGGCTGGCTGGCCAGCGACCCGACCGTTGGGTTGCGCCGCCGGCCCGCGCCGCCCGACCGAACCCGCGCGCTGTCCCGCGCCCTCCTCGCCGATCTGTGGGAGATCAAGGCCGGCCTGCGGGAGAAGACGTTGTGGCACATGCTGTATGACACCTGCGCCCGGGTGGAGGAACTGCTCCCGCTCAACATCGAGGACCTCGACCAGCCCAACAAGCGCGGCCGCGTCGTCGGCAAGGGCGGCGAGATCGAGTGGGTGCACTGGCAATCACCCACCGCGCAACTGCTGCCGCGGCTCATCGCCGGGCGCACCCGCGGACCGCTGTTCCTCACCGACCGCAAGGCGCCCGCCCGCACCCCGACCCTGGACGTCTGCCCGGTCACCGGCCGGGCACGCCTGTCCTACCGGCGGGCGGCCGAACTGTTCGAGGAAGCCACCCGGCCGTTGGCTGACCCGGCGCATCGCGCGCACGGGTTCACCCTGCACCAACTACGCCACTCCGCAGTGACCCACGAGTCCGAGGACGGCACCAGCACGCCGATGCTGCTGGCCCGCTCCCGGCACGCCTCGGTCCGCTCGCTGGAGCGCTACGCCGGCCCGGCGTGGACGCCGTCGCCGCACACGTCGCCCGACGCGATCCCGCAGCCCAGCGCCGGCAACCGACCAACCGATAGGCCCTTTTGCCAACGACGACACCGGAGGCCGGCGATGCGGACAGCAGACAAGATCGCCGCACGACAAAGCCGCACGCGAAAAGCACGCGTGCGCCCTGGAACAACGCC
>DATBCR010000174.1:0-4400 GCA_036270375.1 Pseudonocardiaceae bacterium
CGCACGGCATGCGGGTGCGCGGGCACAACCTGGTCTGGCACAGCCAGTTGGCGGGCTGGGTCAACAGCCTGCCGCTCAACCAGGTGCAGTCGGCGATGGAGAACCACATCACCACCGAGGCCGGCCACTACCGAGGCCAGCTCTACGCGTGGGACGTGGTCAACGAGCCGTTCAACGAGGACGGCAGCCTGCGCTCGGACATCTTCTCCCGGGCGATGGGCAGCGGCTACATCGCGGACGCGCTGCGCACCGCGCACAACGCCGATCCGAACGCCCGGCTCTACCTCAACGACTTCAACATCGAGGGCCTGAACGCCAAGAGCAACGCGATGTTCAACCTCGTGCAGTCACTGAAGAACCAGGGCGTGCCGATCAGCGGTGTCGGCCTTGAGAGCCACTTCATCGAGGGCCAGAACCCGGCCGGCATCCAGGCCAACATGCAGCGCTTCGCCAACCTCGGCCTCGACGTCGCGGTCACCGAACTCGACGACCGTATCCAGCTGCCGACAAGCACCGCCAAGCTCAGCCAGCAGGCGACCGACTTCAGCAACACGGTCAAGGCCTGCCTCGCCGTGTCCCGGTGCGTCGGCGTGACGCAGTGGGGCGTCGGCGACGCGGACTCCTGGATTCCAGGGGCCTTCGGCGGCTTCGGCGCGGCGACCATGTGGGACAACAACTACCAGCCCAAGCCGGCCTTCACCTCGGTCGTGCACGCGCTCGGCGGCTGATCCCGCGATAGTCGAAAGACCGAACGGCCGGCACGGATGTCGCCATCCGTGCCGGCCGTTTCGTGTCGCCGATCGTGTGCTCAGCTTGTCGTGCAAGGGTTGTTGTTGAGGGTGAAGCCGGCCGGCTTGCTGGTGTCCGCGCCGTGGTTGGCCTGGAACCCGAAGGTGACGTTGCCACCTGGCGGGATGCTCGCGTTGTACGACAGGTTGGTCGCGGTCACCGGACCGGAACTGCCGGCGTAGCTGGCGTTCCAGCCGTTGGTGATGGTCTGCCCGGTTGGCAGGGTGAACGCGAGGGTCCAGCCGTTGACGGCGCTGGTGCCGGTGTTGGTCACCGTGAGGTTGGCGGTGAATCCGGTGTCCCATGTGGACATGACGTCGCTGACATTACACAGGGCGCCCGAGTTCCCGGTCGTGGTCGTCGTAGGAGGTGCCGTGGTGGTTGTGGGAGGTGGGTTGGTCGTTGTCGTGGTCGCGGTCGTCGTGGGGGCGGTTGTCGTTGTGGTGGGCGGGGTGTTGGTCAGGTTCGGGGTCGTCCAGTCCCGCCACTGCGACAGGTCGCCCGCTTTCAGGCTGGAGATCCGGAAGACGGCCGGCGGATTGCCGGTGTTCAGCAGGAACTTCTGGAGACTCTGCTGCAGCGGAGCCTTCCATTCCGGCCGGACCGCGCAGTGCGTGGCGTCCTGCACGTCGGACCAGTAGGAAATGTTGGCCCCGACGCCGAGCGCCTTGTAGACCTCGGCGCCACCAAGGGCCGCAACGCTGCCGGACCTGGCGGCCAGCCAGTCGATGTGCGGATTCTCCATGATGAACAATCCGCGCGGCGCGACCATCGCCACCATTTCATGAGTGTCCACCGGCAGATTGTTCGGGCTGCTCGTGAAGGCACTGAACGCGTCGCCGACCCACGGTTGCTCGTTGAATGCCTCGGTCAGGGGCTGGGCACCGCTTTCCCCTGGCACCCCTCGGAGGATGGGCACACCATCGGTACCCGACTCGATCGGCATGGTCAGGGCGATGCGCTGATCGAAAGCGCCGATCACGAAGGCGCTCTTGCCGAACCGCGAGCATCCCGTGACGCCCATCGCGTCCGCCCGGAGAATGTTGCCGCCGGATTGTTGGACGACGTCGATGAGCCGGCTTACGCCCCAGGCCCAGGCCATGAGCAGGCCGGTGCTGCTGGTGGAACCGTAGATGCTGTAGAACGCGCCCGTTTTAGCGTTTCGGGGCGTTCCCTCATTTCCTACCAGGAACGGATTGTAGTTGATGACGGCGACACCGGTGCCGAGAATGGTGGCCGTGTCCGCGCCGAGCCCGTCAACCACGACAACGGCCGGGAACGGCCCGGTGCCACTGGGCAGTTGGACGCTCGCCGAGAAACTGGCGCTCTTGCCCTGATCCGACACGTTCACGGTGATATTGGTACTCGACACGGTCCCCGTGACGCTGGCCGGCTTTGCCGGTTTCTGGCCGTAGATGTCCTTCTCCGCCAGCTGCAGGATTTCTTCCCGCCGGCACGTCCAGTCCGACGTGCTTGTGATGCGCGTGCCGTTCAGCCGGGTGAAGGGATCGGGGAGTTTCGCGTTGGCGGGAGACGATCCGGGCAGCGACACCGCACACCCGGCACCGCTGTCCTCCACGGGCGCCGTGAGCGCGAAACCACCCGCGGCCTGCGCCGGCAGTGGACTGGCCGTGGACACCGCGGCGACACCGGCGCCGACGACGGCCGCGAGCGTGACAGCAATGACCACTCTCCGCCTGACAGCCAATAACATAAGAGGCTCCTTCTGACCTTGAGTAGTGTTGATCTTGTTCAGCCATTGGAAACTTTCGGAAATAACGTAAACCGATGCCACGCCAGGAGCAAGCTCAGTGAGCCTGGCCAGCGACAACACCCAGAACTGAGCCGAAAGTTTCGGCACGGCGTAGTACATCGGAAAGGCTCGGCATGAGCACGAGACGTGATCTGGAAATCAAGTTCGCCGACGGCACGGCCGGGACCGCTGTCGCCACCTGGGGCCAGCACGCGATCTGGGACGTCGTGCGGACACTGGGAACGGAGGCGCCTCGGTACAACGTGTCCGTGTCGTCGCCGGTGACACCCGCCATGCCGGTGTCCCACATACTCGACTCGATCCAGCCGTTGATCGGCATCCACGAATCGCTGCGCACCCGCCTGCGGCCGGACGACGACGGGGGACTGCGCCAGATCGTGGACGCGGCCGGACAGGTGCCCGTCGTGGTACGGGAGTGCGCGGCCGACGATGCGGCGGCCGAGAGTGCCGCCCTGCACGCGGAAGTGGCCGGGCGGCCGTTCGACTTCGCCCGGGAGTGGCCGATCCGGGTCGGGCTGGTCGAGGCCGACGGTCTGGTGCGCCACATCGCGCTCTCGGTCTCCCACACCGCCGTCGACGGGTGGGGCATGCGGCAACTGGCGTTGAACATGGCGGCGATCTCGCTCGGTGAGCCCGTCGACCAGCTGCGGGAGCGGCTCCCGTCGATGCAGCCGCGTGCCGAGGCCGAGTTCCAGGCGTCCGACCGCGGCCGGCGCCTTGACGCGAACGCAAGGCAGTACTGGATCAAGAAGTTGGCGCTCGGCCCGGCGCAGCTGTTCCCAACGCGCGGGGCCGAGAACCTGCCGTGGCCGCACGGCGTGCTGAACTCGCCAGCGCTGGCCACGGCGGCCGCGAATGTCGCGGCCCATCACCGGGTGAGTGCGTCCTCGGTGCTGCTCGCGGCCGCGTCGACGATGGTGTCCCGGGTGTCCGGGTCACCGGACGCGGTGTTCCAGATCGTCGTCAACAACCGTTTCCTGCCGGGGCTGACGAACGCGGTGAGCACACTGGCGCAGGAGGGGCTGTTCCATTTTTCCGCCGTGGACAAGGACTTCCCGGACGCGATCCGCCGTACCCACCGGATCACGCTGAACACTTATCGCAACTCCTACTACGACAAGCGGCGACTGGACGCCGATATCGAGCGGGCCAACGGCGACGGCGGCACGGTCACCGACCACTCGTGCTTCTTCAACGACGTCCGCAACCTGATCCCGATGGCCACCGACGGCGGCGCGCCACGGGAGCCGCTGGCGAAAGCCCTGTCGCGAACGACGTGGCAGTGGCGGCACGACTGCGAGCCACGCCCGAACGTCACGTTCGCCGTCGACGTCCTCGACGCCCCCGGCGCGCTGGAACTGGTGATGGTCGCCGACGGCGGCCGCATACCCCGACCGGACATGGAACGGTTCCTGTCCGGCATAGAGGATCTTGTCGTCGGCGAGGCCCGCTCACTCGGCTACGAATCATGACTCGATTGCCGGCCGTCCTGGTGACGGTCACCGTCGTCACGGCCACGTTGCTGGCCGGCTGCGGATCGACGGCCGGCACGGCGTTGCCGGCGTCGCCGTCCACCGGCTGGGTCGACGAGTCGGTCACCTTCCCGGCCAGTGGCGTGACCATCGACGCCACGTTCCGGCACGCCACCGGCACTACGTCGGCGCTGCCGGCGGCGCTGCTGATCGCGGGGAGTGGGCCCACCGACCGCAACGGCAACAGCACCCAGGTCACCGGCCGGATCGACACCCTGCGCACGCTCGCCGGCTGGCTGTCCGACGACGGCGTGGCCAGCCTGCGGTACGACAAACTCGGATCAGGACAGACCGGCCTGGGCCCG